>JANNKN010000545.1:0-3310 GCA_031396315.1 Deltaproteobacteria bacterium | reverse complement strand
AAGTTCTTCGAGCACCTGCGCACCGTCGCGTCGCAAGGCTGGGCCCTCGACCTCGAAGAGTGCGCAGTGGGGCTGTGCTGCGTCGCCGCACCCGTGCACGATGCGAGCGGCGCCGTGATCGCCGCGCTGTCCGTTTCGTCGCCGGTGTTCCGCGTGAGCGAGGCGAGCATCCACGACGACGTGCTGCCGCGCGTGATCGGCGCCGCGAACGAGCTCTCGCTGCGCATGGGCTACGTCGCGGCAGCCTGAGCACGCCGGCTCGCGCTTCGCGCGCGCATTCCTGAGAATCGCGAGAACCGGCACCACGCCGTTCTCGCGATTCGCATTTTGGGGAGGCGACCGAAGATGGATTTCCGATTCTCCGACGAGCAGCTTGCGCTGCAAGCGACAGCGCGCCGCTTCGCAGTGGAGGAGATGAAGCCGATCGCCGGCGCCCACGATCAGAGTGCCGAGATGCCGATGGGCGTGATGCGCAAAGCCTGGGAGCTGGGCCTCTCGTGCACCACGATTCCGGCGGAGCTAGGCGGCGTGGGGCTGTGCGCACTCGACGCGGCGATCGTGGTCGAGCAGCTCGCCTGGGGCTGCGCAGGCATGACCACCTCGATCATGGCGAACGATCTCGGCCTGACGCCGATTCTCGTGGCCGGCAACGACGAGCAAAAGACCACCTGGCTCGGCCGCATCGCGAACGGCTTCCAGATGATCGCGTTCTGCCTCTCGGAGCCGAACGCGGGCTCCGACGTCGCCGGCCTTCAGCTGAGCGCGCGCCGCGAGGGCGACTCCTACGTGCTGAACGGCACGAAGTGCTGGATCACGAACGGTGGCGTGGCGGACATCTTCACGGTGTTCGCGACGCTCGACCGCAGCGCGCGCCACGACGGCATCTGCGCATTCGTGATGGACGCGAAGACGCCGGGCGTCAGCGTTGGCAAGAAGGAAGACAAGATGGGACAGCGTGCGAGCGACACGCGCGTGATCCATTTCGACGGCGCGCGCGTGCCGGCTTCGCAGCGCCTCGGCGCCGAAGGTGAGGGCTTCAAGACGGCGATGCACACCCTCGATCGCACGCGCCCCTCGATCGGTGCGCTCGCGAACGGCATCACCAGCCGCGCCCTCGATGAAAGCGTCGCCTACGCCAAGGAGCGCAAGGCGTTCGGCTCGCCGATCAGCAGCTTCCAAGCCGTGCAGTTCCTGCTCGCCGACATGGCGAAGGATCTCGAGGCGGCGCGCCTGCTCACCTACCAGTCGGCCTGGATGCTCGACCAAGGCGCCCGCGCCTCGAAGCTCTCCTCGATCGCGAAGTGTTTTGCGACCGACACCGCGATGCGCGCCAGCACCGATGCGGTTCAGGTCTTCGGCGGCAACGGCTACACGAAGGAGTACCCCGTCGAGAAGCTGATGCGCGACGCGAAGCTGATGCAGATCTACGAGGGGACGAACCAAATCCAGCGCATGGTGATCGCGCGCGAGCTCCTCAAGGGATGAGCCTCCGCGGGCTCAAAACAGCCGCTTCCAGGGCGTTCCCCGGGTCATTTCCGCCGGGGAACTCTGATATGATCGGCCCTTTCGTCCCCTGCCGAGCTGAGGTCACTGCGTGTCTTACGAGTCCGAGAAGGCGCTTCGTTATCACGAAGACGGGCGCCCCGGGAAGATCAAGGTCGTTCCCACGAAGGCCACCCGGACCGCGAGCGATCTCTCCCTCGCCTACAGCCCAGGCGTTGCCGCTCCGGTGCTCGAGATCGCGAAGAACCCGGACGACGTCTACCGCTACACCGCCAAGGGCAACCTGGTCGCAGTGATCTCGAACGGCACGGCCATCCTCGGGCTCGGCAACCTCGGCGCCCTCGCCAGCAAGCCCGTCATGGAAGGCAAAGGCGTTTTGTTCAAGCGCTTCGCCGACATCGACGTGTTCGACATCGAAATCGACTCGACCGACACCGACGAGATCGTGCGCTTCTGCCAAATGATCGCCCCGACCTTCGGCGGCATCAACCTGGAAGACATTCGCGCGCCCGAATGCTTCGAGATCGAGCGCCGCCTGGTCGAATCGCTCGACATCCCCGTCTTCCACGACGACCAGCACGGCACCGCAATCATTTCGGGCGCGGCGCTGCTCAACGCCGCGTTGCTCACGAATCGCAAGCTCGAGGACGCGCGCGTCGTGTTCTCCGGAGCCGGCGCCTCAGGGATCGCGTGCGCGAAGCTCTACAAGGATCTCGGCGTGCGGGCCGAGAACATCCTGCTCGTCGATACGAAGGGCGTGATCTTCCAGGGCCGCAAGGAAGGCATGACTCCGCAGAAGCAGGAGTTCGCGGCCAACACCAGCAAACGCACGCTTGCCGAGGCGCTCGACGGCGCGGACGTATTCGTCGGGCTCTCACAGGCGGGCCTCGTGACGCCAGCGATGGTCGGGAAGATGGCGCGGGACCCGATCGTGTTCGCGATGGCGAACCCGGATCCGGAGATCACGCCGCCCGAGGTCGAGGCCGTGCGTCCCGACGCGATCACCGCGACGGGTCGCTCCGACTACAACAACCAAGTCAACAACGTGC
The DNA here is from genome assembly GCA_031396315.1 of Deltaproteobacteria bacterium. Taxonomy (GTDB): domain Bacteria; phylum Myxococcota_A; class UBA9160; order UBA9160; family UBA6930; genus VGRF01. The sequence goes on along the minus strand of JANNKN010000545.1, from coordinate 758 downwards.
TCGGCTTCCCGTTCATCTTCCGCGGCGCGCTCGACGTGCGCGCGCGGCGCATCAACGAGCCGATGAAGCTCGCGGCGGTGCACGCGATCGCCGAGCTCGCGCGGCGCGGGGAGGGCGTTCCCGAAGTCGTGCGCCGAGCCTACCCGGATCAGGAGCTCTCCTTCGGGCGCAAATCGATCATCCCGAAGCCGTTCGACCCCCGCGTGCTCACGTACGTCGCGCCCGCCGTCGCACTGGCCGCGATGGAGAGCGGCGTCGCGCGAAACCCGGTGAACATCAAAGAGTATCGCGAGCGCTTGAACGAGCGCCTCGGCGAGATCTCCGCTCTCTAACACCCCGAGCCTCGCCGAGCCGTTCTCGAGTCACCGGCGCCGTGCCGAGGCGCATCGGATGAAGGGCGCAAGACGGCAAGCAAGGCGCGCAGAAGCAGACCCCCATGAAGTTCGCCCTCGACAACCCGCTCGCTCCGCCGTCCGCTGAAGCCGAGAGCAGCACGTCGCCGCACCCGTCGGCAGCCCTCTATGAGGAAGCGCTCACGCTCGGCCGCGAGCTGACCTCGCGCCCTCTGCGCGGCGGCGGCCTCGCGCGCGTGCGCGTGCAGCACGCGAAGAACCGCATGACGGTCTTCGAGCGCATCAAGGTGCTGACGGACAAAGAGCCGAACCTGATGTGGCAGAACTGGGGCAAGGGCCTCGACGGCGCCTCGCTCGTAACGGGCGTGCTCTCGATTGCAGGCCGCGACGTCGCCGTCTACGGCC
>JANNKN010000672.1:0-7717 GCA_031396315.1 Deltaproteobacteria bacterium | reverse complement strand
GGTCTGACCCCAAAGGGCCACGGCGATCGAGGTCTGCCCGGTGAACATCCATTTCTCCGCCGAGGACGAAGCCTTCCGCCGCGAAGTCGCGGCGTGGCTCGGCGACGCGCTCGCGGGAGAGTTCGCGGCGGTGCGGCATCGCGGCGGGCCCGGCGACGAGAGCGCGCTGATCGAGGAGCGTCGCGCGTGGGAGAAGAAGCTCGCCGCGGGCGGCTGGACCTGCGTCGGCTGGCCGCGCGAGCACGGCGGCCGCGGCCTCTCGCTCTCCCAACAAGTGATCTTCTACGAAGAGTACGCGCGCGCCGGTGGCCCCGGCCGCATCAACCACATGGGCGAGACGCTCTTCGGCCCGACCTGCATCGCGTTCGGTACGCCCGAGCAGAGAGCGCGCTTCCTGCCCGGCATCGTTGCGGGCGACACGATCTGGTGTCAGGGCTACTCGGAGCCGAACGCGGGCAGCGATCTCGCGAACGTGCAGACGCGTGCGCGCATCGAGGGCGACGAGTGGGTGATCGACGGCCAAAAGGTCTGGACGTCGTGGGCAGAGTGGGCGGACTGGTGCTTCGTGATTTGTCGCACCGATCCCGATTCGAAGCGCCACGCCGGGCTCGCTTATCTGCTCGTGCCGATGAAGCAGCCCGGCGTCACGATCCGCCCGATTCGCCAGATCACCGGCGACGCCGAGTTCTCCGAGGTGTTCTACGACGGCGCGCGCACCGCGCGTGAGAACTTGTTGGGCGCACCCGGCGACGGCTGGAAGGTGGCGATGGCGACGCTCGCGTTCGAGCGCGGCGTCTCGACGCTCGGGCAGCAGATGTTGTTCCGCAACGAGCTCGATGCGATCATCCGCATCGCGAAGCGGAACGGGAAGGCGAGCGATCCGCTGATCCGCCAGCGCATCGCCGACGCCTGGATCGGCCTCGAGATCCAGCGCTGGAACGCGCTGCGCACGCTCTCCGACGGCGCGGCGCTCTCCGGTGCGGGCATGATCCATAAGCTCTTTTGGGCGACCTGGCACCGCAGCCTCGGCGAGCTCGCGATGGATGTGTTAGGCCCCGAGAGCGACATCGCCGCCGGCTTTCCGTATGAGCTGACGGCGCTGCAGCGCCTCTACCTGTTCACCCGCAGCGATACGATCTACGGCGGCTCGAATCAGATTCAGCGCAACCAGATCGCCGAGCGCGCGCTCGGGCTACCCCGCGAACCGAGGCCTTGAGATGAGCCGAACCGTTCCGCCGTATCCGCAGGGCAAGAACATGCTCGCGGGCAAGACCGCCGTAATTACGGCCGCAGCCGGAACGGGCATCGGCTTTTGGGCCGCGCGCCGCTTCGCCGAGGAAGGCGCGACGCTGCTGGTGAGCGATCTCCACGCCCGCCGTCTCGACGAGACCGCCGACAAGCTCGCCGAGCTCACGGGCAAGCGGCCGGCGACCGCGCTGTGCGACGTCACGAATCAGCAGCAAGTCGAAGCGCTGCGCGAGGCTGCCATCGCGGCGCTCGGCCACGTCGACGTGCTGGTGAACAACGCCGGCCTCGGCGGCACCGCGAACCTCGTCGACATGGCCGACGCGCAGTGGAGCCGCGTGCTCGACGTGACGCTCACCGGCACGATGCGCGTCACGCGCGCGTTCCTGCCGCACATGCTCGCGCGCGGGCAGGGCGCGATCGTCAATAATGCCTCGGTGCTCGGCTGGCGGGCGCAGCCCGGGCAGAGCCATTACGCCGCCGCGAAGGCCGGCGTAATGGCGTTTACGCGCTGCGTGGCGATGGAAGCGGCAGCGAGCGGCGTGCGCGTGAACGCGGTGGCGCCCAGCATCGCAATGCACGAGTTCCTCTCGAAAGTGACGCCGGACGGCTTGCTCGAAGAGCTCGAGAAGCGCGAAGCCTTCGGCCGCGCCGCGGCGCCGTTCGAGGTGGCGAACGTGATGGTGTTCCTCGCGAGTGACTATTCCTCGTACATGACGGGCGAGATCGTGTCGGTGTCGAGCCAGCATCCGTAGCTGCGGGCTCGCGATCCGACGCCTAGCGCTCGCTCTCTCCAGCGTCGGGCGCCTGTTCCCGCACCGAGCGATTGGCATCCGTTTGCCACGGGATCTGGAAGACGATCTGGCCTCGCGTGCCGCGCAGGCACTGCGGCGGCTCGAGCTTCGCCATCGCATCGAGGCAGCGGAGCGTCGAAGCGATCACGCGTTCGCTCGAGTGATCCGGCTCGGAGCGCGCGCGCAGCCCGTCAGCTTCGAATGACACGAGCACGGCCAAGGGCCCGCCGTGGCCTTGCAAAGCGTCGCCCTGCCACTCCTTGCCGGCGATCCCCTGGAGTTGCGCGCGGTAGGTCAGCCCTTCTTCGCTGCGGGTGCAGCTGTCGCCTTCCCCACCTTCGCGCCGCACATCGATCTGCGCCGCCACGCCGGCGGTAGGCGGAAACTCCTCGATCCAGCGTGTCACGCGCTCCCGCAGCAGCGGTAGCGTCGTGCTCCCGCTCCCGAGCACGACCGTGTGAAACGTGCGCAGGTCGAAGCGCTCGCCGAGCGCAGCCTCCGCCTCATGCCGCAGCGCGGAGATCTCCTGATAACCGAGCAGGTACGCCGTCGCCTGCGCGGGCCGCGCGATGTAGCGATCGATCTCCTGTGCGGCCTGCGCCTCGGAGAGCGCGGTGTGCTCGAGCATGAACGCGAGCGCACGCTCGCGGCTCCAGCCGAGCGCGTGCATGCCGCTGTCGACGACCATGCGCACCGCGCGCCAAGCGCGGCCGTTCAGCATGCCCATGCGGTCCGCGTCGCCCGTGTAGAGGCCGAGCTCGTCGGCTAGCCGCTCGGCGTAGAGCGCCCAGCCTTCGGTGAAGCCCGAGCGGAAGAGCAGGCGCGCGATGCGCGGCAGATCTTCGCGCTCGTTCGCGAGCGCGATTTGCAGATGGTGCCCTGGAACGATCTCGTGGAACGCAACGTTCTCGCCAGTCGCCCAACTCTGGCGCTGCGGCTCGATCGTGCGCACGCGGTAGGCGGCGGGCGCGCTGCCGTCGAGCGCGGCCTGCAGGTAGTGCGCGGCGGAAGTCTTCGCCTGGAACGCGGGGATCGGCTCGAGCACCGCGCGCGCTCGCGGCAGCGAAGAGAACGCGCGCGGCAACGCCGCCCAGGCGCGATCCATCGCGGCTTGGCCGACAGCCATCAGGTGCGCTTCGTCGCGATAGGCGTACTTCGGGTCGTTGCGCAGCAGCTCGAGCACCTCGCGTACGGGGCGGCCGCCGAAGCTGCGCGCGGCGATCCCGCCCATCTCGCGCTCGATCTCGGCGAGCGCGGCGAGCCCCCGCGCGTGCACCTCCTCGGGCGAGATCGCGAGCGTCGTGCTCGCGAGCAGCGAGGCTTCGTAACAAGCGCGGCCGCCGGGAGAATCCGACACCGCGATCGTCGCTCGCGCGTACGGCGCGTACTCGTCGCGCAGGAAGGCCTGATAACGAGCGAGCTGTGGGCGCACGGCGTGCGCGACCAGCGCGAGGAACTCGGCGCGGAAGGCTGCGTCGTCGCTGCGAAACGCCGGGCTCGCGAAGGGCAGGTCCGCATCGGAGGCGGCGATCAGCGTCGTGAGCTGTGCGATCACGTGGCCCACCACGAGCCGCGGCGCCGTGTAGCCCCGCGCGATGCCTTCGCGCAGGGCGGCGATGTCGTCGTCGACGTAGCGCGGCAGCTGCGCCCAGCGCGCGAGCGCTTGCGCGCGAAGCTCGGGAGTCTCGACCGGCTGCGCGAGCGCGGCGTCGGCGAAGTTGATGTGCCACGCCGGGCTGACTTGGCTCACGCCCCACAGCTCGCCGCGGCAGACGCGCCGGCGCTCGCTCGCATCGAGCAGCGAGAGCGTGAGTGCGTGTGCGATGCGCGCGCTGGGATCGCGCAGCGCGCTCGCGTCGACCGCGCGCAGCTCGGCGAGCCACGCGTTCTGCTGGGCGTCGCGCGCGGCCTGCGCGGCGAGCGAGTCGTCCGGCAGCGCGTCATGGCGTGCGCCCGGTGGGCGGAGACGCGCGACCGAGGCCGGGCGCTGAGCGAGCGATTCGTCCACGAGCGCATCGGCGATGGCGAGCACGCGCGCATCTGTTGAAGCGACGGCCTTCGCCTCGGGCTTGCCCCCTCCGGTGCCCTGGCACCCAGCCAGCATGAGGAGCGTGCAGAGCGATGCGGTTCGAAATGCGCGCATGGGGCCTCCCGTTACGGCCCCATCTTATGATGCCCGGAGGCCCCTCCCGCTGCGCGCGCGCGAGAAACTCGCTTGAATGCACTCCTTTGAAGCGGAGACCCAATGCCCACGATCTTCGCGACGCCGAAGGACCTCCTCGGCGCCGTCGGCAAGCAGCTCGGCACGAGCGAATGGCTCGCGATCGACCAAGCGCGCGTCGACCAGTTCGCCGACGCCACCGGCGACCACCAATGGATTCACGTGGACCCGGAGCGCGCGAAGAGCGGGCCGTTCGGAGGCACCATCGCCCACGGCTACCTCACGCTCTCGCTCGTGAATCTCTTCTTGCCGCAGCTGCTCGAGGTGCGCGCCGTCTCGATGGGCGTGAACTACGGCTGCGAGAAGGTGCGCTTCCCGTCGCCCGTGAAGGTGGGCTCGCGCGTGCGCGGGGCGGGCGAAATTGTCGCGGCCGAAGAAGTGAAGGGCGGTGCGGTGCAGGTGACCGTGCGCGTGAAGGTCGAGATCGAGGGCAGCGACCGGCCCGCCTGCGTAGTCGACACGATCAGCCGCTTCATGCCCGGTTGACTTCGCTCGCCTCCGGCTCGCTGCGCGCTTCGCTTGCGGGTGCGCCAAGCTGAGCCCTGGAGGTGCCCGCGTGAAATTCTGGCAGGCCGTTTCGTTCATGGAGCCCGACCAATTGGTGGGCGTCGCGCAAGCCGCCGAAGAGGCCGGCTTCCACGGCTTGTTATTGGCGGATCATCTCTTCTTCCCCGCGAAGCTCGGCTCGAAGTACCCCTACTCCGAGGACGGCGCGCCGATGTTCGATGGGCGCACACCGTTCCCCGATCCGTGGACGACGATCGCGTCGATGGCGGCCGTCACGAAGCGCCTCCACTTCGCGACGTTCGTGTTCATCCTCCCGCTCCGGCATCCGATCGAGCTCGCGAAATCGCTCGGCACGCTCTCGCTGCTGAGCGGCGGCCGCGTCGCGCTCGGCGCCGGTGCCGGCTGGATCCGCGAGGAGTTCGACGCGCTCGGCGTCGATTTCCACACGCGCGGAAAACGCATGGACGAGATGGTCGTCGCGATGCGCAAGCTCTGGAGCGGCGAGGTGGTCGAGCACCACGGCCGCTTCTTCGATTTCGCGCCGCTGCAGATGAGCCCCGCGCCTGGCCGCGAACCGCCGATTTGGTTCGGCGGGCTATCCGACGTCGCGATGAAGCGCGCCGCCACGCTCGGCGACGGCTGGCTCGGCGTCGGCAACACGCCGGAAGAGGCGTCGCAAATTCTCGGCAAGCTGCGTGCGTTGAGGGCCACGAGCGAGCGCGCGAGCAAGCCGTTCGAGACGATCGTGCCACTCGTGACGCCGCTCGAGGCACTCACGTTGAGGCACCTCGAGGCGGAGGGCATGACGGGGGCGAACAGCTTCCCGTTCAGCTTCACGCTCGGGCCGAGCTCGACGCTCGCGCAGAAGCGCGACCAAATGCTGCGCTTCGGCGAGACGGTGATCGCGCAGACGAACCGCTAGGGGAAAGGAGCGAATGAACGCGCCAGCTCGGTTCGTTCGCTCCGTCGGCTGCGCCGCGCTCGCGGCGGCGGCTCTCGCCTGCGCCTCGCCGCCGGACGGCGCAGCGCGCGTGAACACGGCGCTCGCGGAGCGCACCGGCGCCGATCGTTCCGCAGCGGCGCCCGATGCGAACGAGCTCCTCGACGAGGATGCGCTCGTCGCGCAGGCGCTCCGCAACAACGCGCAGTTTCGCGTGGCGCTCGCCGACCTCGGCATCGCCGAGGCCGAGTGGCTGCGCGCGGGTGCGCTGCCGCCCGCGACGTTCAGCATGCTCTTCCCGCTCGGCCCCAAGCAGCTCGAGTATGCGGCGAAGTTCCCGGTGGACGTACTCTGGCTGCGGCCGAAGCGGGTCGCCGCGGCGAGGCGGGACTGGGAGGCGGCGGCCGAGACGGTCGTGCAGAACGGCCTCGACCTGGTGCGCGACGTTCGCGTTGCGTGCGCGGATGCTGGCGCGGCCTTCAGCGTCTACGACGATTGGTGGGAGATGGACTCCGACGCTTACCGCGCCTACGCGGACTACGCAGAGCGTCGCTTCCGTGCGGGCGGGCTGCCGGCCCAACAAGTCGCCCAGGCGCGGCTGCGCGCGGCGGCGGCCAGCGATCGGCGCGCAAGCGACAAGGCTGCGCTCGCGATCGCACACGCCCGCATTGCGGAGCTGACGCAGCACGACCCGCATCGGACACGCTGCTTCAGCGCGCACACTGTGGCGCCGCCCGAAGCGCTGCCGGAAGTCGAGGCGCTCATCGCCGACGCGCTCGCCGCGCGCCCGGATCTGCGCGCCGCCGAGCTCGCGCTCGAAGCCGCGGGCGAGCGCGCGGGCCTCGCACGCCGCGAAATCTTCCAGCTCGTCGCGGTCTTCGATGCGAACGGCTCGGGAGGAAACGCTGAGCTCGGCCCCGGATTGGAGTTGCCGGTTCCGCTCGATGGTGGGCGCGCCGCGCGCGCGCTGGCAGATGCCAAGCTCGCGCGCGTGAGCGCGAGCTATCAGGCCGCGGTGCAGCGCATCACGCGCGAAGTGCGCGAGGGCCATGCACGCGCGGAGGCCTCCGCGAGCGCGGCTCGGCAGTGGCGCGAGGAGCGCCTGCCGGCCGTCGAAGTTTGGACGCGAAGGACCGATGCCGCGCATCGCAGCGGATCGGTCGACATCGGCGCGGTCTTCGAGGCCGCGATCGCCGAGAACGAGGGCCGTCGAGAGGCAGCGCTCGCGTTCGCCGCCTGGCGCCGAGCACGCGCGGAGCTCGAGCGCGCGGTGGGCCGGCGTCTGGAGCTCGGCGAGGCGCCCGCCGCGGAATCTTCCCCAACAACTCCGGTGAAGCCATGAACACGAAGCTCGCTCTCGCATCGCTCGGAAGCGCGGCCGCGCTCGGGCTCGCAGCGCTCGCGGACGGCGGCGCACAGGCGCCCGCGCCTGCGCAGATCGCGAACGCCGTCACCGAGGGTGCCCTCACGACGATCGCGCTCACGCCCGAAGCGGAGCAGCGCCTCGCGATTCGTGTGGCGGTCGCCGAGAAGCGCGCGCTTCCGCGCACTCGGCTGTTCGCGGGCCACGTGATCGCCCCGCTCACTGCGCAGGGTGGCATCTCGCCCGTCGCGAGCGCGCTCGGTGGCGCCAGCGAGATGCAGCTCGCGGAGGCGCAGGTCGCGGCGGAAGGAGCGGTCTCCGTCGCGCGCGCGCAGCTCGACGGCGCGCGGCGCACGCTCGCGCGGGCTGAGCAGATGCTGCGCGACGACGCCGGCAGGGGCCGCGAGGTCGACGACGCGCGCACGCAGGTCGCGGTCGCCGAGGCCTCGCTCGGCGCGGCACAGCGCCAGCGCGCGCTGCTCGGCTCCGCGGAGACGCCGCGCGCCGGCGCGCGCTTCTGGGTGCGCGTGCCCGTCTACGCGAGCGACGCGGGCGAGATCGACTCGCAGCGCGAGGTGCGCGTCGGCGGCGTGTCGGGCCGCGTCGACGCCTCGTCGCTGACGGCGCTGCCCGTGCCCAACGCGCCG
>JANNKN010000530.1:0-7265 GCA_031396315.1 Deltaproteobacteria bacterium | reverse complement strand
CGGCGGGGGTCGCGGAGCGAATCCCCAAGCGTGGCCGCGCGCACACCCACCCGCCAGCGCCATCCCCGATCACCGCACGCCACAACCCAACGCGGCCACGCGGGTGAGCGGAGCCGATCCCCCGCCGGGCGCCCGGCCCGCCGCGCCTGCGCCCGCAACGAAGCCCGCAACGAAGCCCCTACCGCCGAGCCACGCTCAACATCGCCTCCGTGGCCACCTCAATGCACTGCGTCATGTTGCGATTCAGGTCGATCTCACTCGGCCCCGCCCAAGGCGTCCGATCGCTCACCACACAAATGCATCCCGCGCGCACCCCGAACAGCCCCGCGAGCGTGAGCAGCGCGCCGCTCTCCATTTCGCAATTCACCACCCGCGCCGCGCGCATGTCCTCGATCCTCTGCCGGTGCTCGTGGGCCCAATAACCGCCGACGCTCATCGACGTCATCCCGCCGTCCGGCGCGAGCACCGCATTGCGGATGTAGAACGCATCGAGCGACCAAGTAATGCCCGCGCGATGCTTCGCGCCGCGCGCGCGCGCCGCTGCCAGCAGCGCGCCCACGATCTCGTGATTCGCGACCGCGGGGAACTCCGGGATCACGTAGGCCTTGGTCGTGCCGTCGTCGCGCACCGCGCCGGTCGTGATCACGAGATCGCCTAATGCCAAGTCCGGCGCGAGGCCACCGCTGTTGCCGACGCGAATGAACGTGTGTGCGCCGAGCTTGATCAGCTCTTCGACGATCACGGCCGTGCTCGGCGCGCCAATTCCGGTCGAGGCCGCGCACAGCCGAACGCCGCCAAGCTCCCCCGTCACGACGCGGTATTCGCGCACGCGACAAACCTCGCGCGCGTTCTGCCAGCTCGCGCTGATGCGCGGCACGCGCTCGGGGTCGCCGCACAGGAAGACGTGCGGGGCGATGCGGTCGGCGCTGAGGCCGGTGATGGGCTGTGCGGGCTGGGCTTGCGACACGAACGGCTCCTTCGCGCGGCGCGCAGCGTCCGGCACGCCCCCCAGCGCCGCAACCCACAGGCGGGGGTCGACTAGGGTGAGGACCTCAAACGACCCGAATCCGCGGAACGGCGCCGCGGGGCTCTCGTTGGAGGCGTTTCGCGCCGAGTTTGAGGGCCCCGGGGAGGCGCCGAAACGAGGCCCCGGTTTGCCACGACTCCGGGTGCGGGCTAAATCGGGCCGCCTGCCGGCGGGCTCTTAAGGATGGGACGCGGGAAGTTGCCCCCTGGGGCTTCTCGCAGGGGGTGGGGGACGCAGTGGCGAAAGCACTCGTGATCACGGAGAAGCCGAGCGTTGCGCGCGACATCGCGGCGGCGGTCGGCGGCTTCACCGAGCACGACGGCTACTGGGAGAGCGACACGCAGGTGCTGACCTTCGCGGTCGGCCACTTGTTCGAGCTGCTCGAGCCCGAAGAGATCGACGTCAAATACAAGCGTTGGACGCTCGACGTGCTCCCGATCCTGCCCGAGACGTTCCAGCTGAAGAAGAAGAAGGGGCACACGGACCGCATCCGCACGATCGAGAAGCTCGCGAAGCGCGACGACGTCGATCGTCTGATCAATGCTTGCGACGCCGGCCGCGAGGGCGAGCTGATCTTCCGCGAAATCGTGCGGTACCTCGAATCGACGAAGCCCATCTCGCGGCTCTGGCTCCAGTCGATGACGCACGAATCGATTCGCGACGGCTTTCAGCGCCTAATGCCCGGCGCGCAGCTCGAGGGTCTCGCGCAGGCGGCCGAGTGCCGCGCCTACTCGGATTGGCTGATCGGCATGAACGCGACGCGCGCGCTCACCAAGCGCCTGAAGAGCCGCAAGGAGACGCGCGCGTGGTCGGCGGGCCGCGTGCAGACGCCGACGCTGGCGCTCCTCGTGGACAAGGAGTTCGAGGTGCTCGCCCACGTGCCGCGGCCGTTCTGGCGCGTCACCGCGACGTTCGCAGCGCCGGATCACACCTACACCGCGACCTGGTTCGACCCCGCGTTCGCGCAGAACGAAGACGACGAGCGGCGCGACGACCGCATCTTCGACGCCGCGCGCGCCGAGGCGATCGTCGCCGCCGCGCGCTCGGGCTCCGCGCTCGCGAGCGAGACGCGCAAGCCCTCGCGTGAGAGTGCGCCGCCGCTGTTCGATCTCACCAGCCTTCAGCGCGAAGCGAATCGCAGGTTCAGCTGGAGTGCGCGCCGCGCGCTCGGCGCCGCCCAGGCTTGTTACGAGGCCTACAAAGTCCTCACCTATCCGCGCACCGATTCGCGCTGCTTGCCGAGCGACTACCGCGCGACCGTGGACGGCGTGCTGCAGAAGCTCGCCGCCGGAAGCGCTGCGGACGTCGCCGATTACGCCGCCGGCGCGCAGCGCTTGTTACGGGACGGCCTCAAGAACTCCGACAAGGTGTTCGACGACGCCGGCGTCTCCGACCACTTCGCGATCGTGCCCACCGGCGTGCTGCCGCGCGCCGACATGCGCGGCGACGCGCGAAAGCTGTATGACCTCGTGACGCGCCGCTTCCTCGGCGCCTTCCACGGCCCCGCACTCTGGGAGCGCGTCGAGCGCACCACCGTCGCCAGCGAGGAGAGCTTCCGCACGCGCGCGCGCGCACTCATGGAACCGGGCTGGCGCGCCGTGCTGCCCGTCGGCGAAGACGAGGAGGCGGTGGGCCCGCTGCCCGCGCTCGCGCGCGGCCGCGATGAAGCCAACGACGTGCCGGTGCGCGGCGACGAGATCCTCTCGCAGGAAGAAGAGACCAAGCCGCCGCCGCGCATCACGGAAGGCCGCTTGCTCTCGCTGATGGAGAACGCCGGCCAGGATCTCGATGACGAAAACCTCGCCGCCGTGATGCACGACAAGGGCATCGGCACGCCGGCCACGCGCGCCGAGATCATCGAGAACCTAATTGGTAAGGGCTACGCGGTGCGACAGGGGAAGAACCTGCGCCCGAGCGTGAAGGGCATCCGCCTGATCGACACGCTGCGCCGCATCAACGAGACGCGCCTCGCCTCGCCGGCCCTGACAGGTGAGATCGAGCATCACCTGCGCGAAGTCGAGCACGGCCGGCGCACGGCGGCGAGCTTCCTCGACGAGATGCGCGAGTACGCCGGCGAGATCGTCGAGCGCGCGAAGACCTTCGAATACGACGAGCTCTACGCGAAGGAAGCCGACCTCGGCCCGTGCCCGAACTGCGGGCGGCCCGTCATCGAGATGGCGTGGTTCTATCGCTGCAAGCCCGTCGAGAACCTGCCCGAAGGCACGCCCGATTGCCCGATGCGCTTCTGGAAAGACACCTCGGGCCGCTACCTCGACCGCACCGCGGTGGCCGCACTTCTCAGGGACGGCCGCACCCCCGTGCTCGACGGCTTCACGGCGCGCAGCGGGCGCACCTATCGCGCGAGCCTCGAGCTCGACCGCGAGGAGTGGCGCCTGCAAGTGGCGCCGGCCGGCTGGAACGAAGAGGCCGCCAGCGAGACTCCGGAATACGAAGTGAACACGGAGCCATTAGGGAATTGCCCGTTCGGCGGCGAAGAGTGCAAAATCCTCGAGACCTCGACGCATTTCGCCTGCACGGCCTGGGTCGCCGACGCCGAGGTGCAGGCGACCTTCCGGGCCGCGAAGAAGGCCGCGCGCGAAGCCGGCGCGACGCCGCCCGAGAAGCCCGAGAAGGCGGACCACGCGCTGTTCGTGTTCCCGCGCACCGTGTGCAAGCGCGAGATCACGCGCGAGGAAGCGCTCGTCTACTTGCGCGACGGCAAGACCGAGCTGCTGACCGATTTCACCTCGCGCCACGGCAGGCCCTTCAGCGCGCAGCTCGTGCAGAAGGACACCGGCCGCCACGGCTTCGAGTTCCCGCCGCGTGGGAAGCAGGTGAAGCCGGGGGAGGGCGAGGCTGCGGCGGAAGGCGCCGAGCCCGCGAAGCCGGCCACCAGGCGCGCGAAGGGCGCCGCAGCTGCGGGCGAAGCACCCGCCCAAAAGACCGGACGCGGCGGCAAGCGCTTCCCCAAGAAGTTCGACCCGGGCACGACCCGCGTCGTGCGCGCGAAAAAGAAGGCCGGCGGCCCGCGCAAGGCGGCGGCCGCGAAGAGCGCCAAGCCACGGGCGAGGAAGAGCGCGGGGGCGAAGTCGGCGGCGGTACCGCAAGCGGAGTAGTCACGCCTCCCTCGCCACGGTCAAGCGCCACCCGCTCCCAGCCGAAGCGGGCCCCGGGAGGGCGGGCGCCGTGGAATCGTTCGTGATGGTTTGCGTGTCGCTGTACATCGTGACCGGCATTTATGTCGGCGTGCGGCTGCTCCGAATCGCGTTCCGCTCGAAGCGCCTGCCCGAGGCGGCACTCGGCACCACGCTGTTCTGCTTCGCGGCGCTCTCGCAGCCGGCGGCGATTCTCGGGGCGGTCGCGCGGGAACAAGGCGCCGTCGATTACCTCGGCATCGCCGGAGTCGTCGCTTGGATCGGAACCTTCGCCGCACTGTGCGGGCTCGCAGTCTTCACGTGGCAGGCTTTTCGCCCGACCGAACGCTGGGCCGCGGCACTCTGCTTCGCGTGCATCGCGATCGAAGCGATCGCGATCGGCGGCCTGATCGCGAACATTCACGCCGGCGTTGTCGACCCCGCCGCCAACGGCCCCGGCATCGCGCTCTCCTGTGGGGCGTATGCAATCGCGTTCGGCTGGGGAGCCATCGAGGGCGCCGTGGCTTGGGCTGCGGCGAGCAAGCGCGAACGCCTCGGCCTCGCGGATTCCATCGTGACGAATCGCTTCCTGCTCTGGGGCGTCTCGTCGTTCGGCGGCTTGGTCGCGGACCTGCTGCTGATCCCACTCGTGCTCTCGGGGGCTGACCTCACCCACGATGCCGCGCCGCGGCTCGCGGTGGCGTTCTCCGCGCTGCTGAATGCGGTCTGCTGGTTCCTCGCGTTCGCGCCGCCGCTCTCGTACACGCGCTGGCTGTCGTTCCGGGCTGCCAAGGCCTGACTTCGAACGAGAGAGTTCTCAGGGAAGCTGCGGTCATCGACGCGCCCCGCCCCCCGCAAGCGCGCTAGCGGGGCGCTCCCCTCGCGCGGTTGAGATCTCTGCGTGTCCGCAATAAGTTGCGCGCTCTGGTTCGGCTTCGACCGGAGGCGCGATGCGGCGAGGCGCGATGCGAGGGCACGCCGTTCTGTGCGCGATGATCGTTGGGCTCTTCGGCACCCCGCTGCCCGCGGCCGCAGATCTGGAAGCGACGACCGCCGCCTCGCCTGAATCGACTTCCGCCGCGGCTCCCGATGCCTCCTGGCGCAGCCGCATCGACGTTCACGGCCATTACGAAATGCGCGTCGTCTTCGGCTGGGAAGACTTCGGCACCACCGACGCGTGGGATCTCTACGGCTGGCAGCACGTGCTCAGCGTCGAGGCGGAAGCGCAGCTCGCACCGCGCGGGTTCGGGCCGTTCACGGCGATTACGGCTTTCGCGCGCGCCGAGGTGAAGTTCGACTGCGTGTACTCCCACGGCTGCGGGCTGTTCGACAGCGCGAACGCCTTCGGCCGGCACCCGCGCAAGCTGCCGGCGCGGCTGCAAGACGGGCGCCGCGAGGGCGATGCTGGAACGCAGGAGACGTTCGACCGCCGCGCTTATTATTTCGACGACGAGACGCGACTCGATGGCGCAGCCATCGGACCGGACGGCGTGCGCAATGCGGACCTCCCGAGCGGCCAGCGGCGCGCGACCTCCGTGCTGTTCGGGGCGACGCTCGTCGAGTTGTTCGGCGCGAGCCTCGGCGCGGATGGCGTGCGCGGCTCGTTTGCGAACCCCGGCGACGATGCTGGCTATTACGTGCTCGCGCACGAGCGCGGCTGCCGGACCGGTTCGCGGCGGCTGCGCGAGGACAGTCTGCGCGGCTACGGCAATCGCGAGCTGCTGTTCAACTCCACGTGCGACCTGAACGCGCTCGGCCGGCTCGCGGATCGCGTGAACCCGTTCGATGCGGGCGAGGCGCATCCGCAGCTCGGCAACTTCGGCGCGTACGCGCTGCCGTTTCGGCCTGCGCCGGAGCGCCGCGTCGGCGAGCGCGCGAACGCCTGGGAGTCGAAGGGGCTGTTCATCCCGAACGCCTCGGTACGCGACGCGATTCGCCGTGACGCGTTCGATTCGACCGACCAATACTTCACGGTCGGCGAGCTGCAGTGGAATCACGGCGCGAACCAACAGCTGCTGAAGGAACTGCGCGAGCTCTACTTCGATTTCGAGACGGCGCAGCGCCGCGTCTGGTTCCGCATCGGCAAGCAAACGATCGTCTGGGGGAAGACGGAGCTCTTCCGCAACCAGGATCAGTGGAACCCGACCGACGTCGCGCTCGGCCCGCTCACGTCGCTCGAGGAATCGCGTATTCCGGTGTTCGCGTTGCGCGGGTTTTACTCGTTCTACGACGTCGGCCCGTTCCAAGACGTGCGGCTCGAGCTCGCGACGATTTTCGACAAGTTCGAGCCGCAGGATTTGGGGATTTGCGGCGAGCCGTTCACGCCGCGGCCCGCTTGCGACAAAGGCCTCGGCCTCTGGCAGCACGGGCTCACGGGCGCGGGCATCGCGGGCGAGCAGCGCCCTCCGAAGCCGTGGCACAGCGCGAAAGGGCTCGAGTACGGCGCGCGCGCCGAGTGGCGCTGGGAGCGCTTCAGCTTCTCGCTCAGCGATTATTACGGCTTCGAGGACACGCCGTACCCGAAGATCCTGTTCGAGTATTCGCGCAACGTCGATCCGCGCAGCGGGCGCCCGCGGCGCGGCATGGAGCGCGGCGATTGCGCGACGGGCGTCGAGCCCGCGTGCCTCACAGCCGGCAATGCGCTCGTCGAACACAGCGCGAATCAGCAGCTGTTCGCATTCGTTTGTGCGGCGACCGTCGGCAGCGCGCCGCAGGTGGATCCCGCGGCGTGCGGGCTCACGATCTGGAACAGCGTGAACTCGCCGAGCAACGTACCGGGCAGCCCGCCCACGTTCGTCGCGCTGTGGAACAACATCCTCGCGGGCTCCGATTCGGGAGTGGAGGCGTTCAACAACCTCGTCTCGACCGACCCCGCGGTGCAGGCGAGTTATCAGGCACAGCTGCTCGCGATCAATCCGACGATACGACGAGGCGGCTTCGGCGCGGGGATTCCGACGCCACTCGTGAACCTCAATGCGGACGTGAATGACGGTCCGCTCGCACCGCCGCCGCCCGGCGTCGGCGCGATAACCGCCGCGCTCTGGTACGGCGACTCGCTCCAGGGAAATCTCACGAGCGCGCAGGAGGCATTACTCGGCTGCGGC
>JANNKN010000524.1:0-11014 GCA_031396315.1 Deltaproteobacteria bacterium | reverse complement strand
GCCTGCGCCGCCCCGCTGCTCTTGGCTCCTGAGCACGACTCCACTCGTAGAGATCTCAATTCCCCAAGCCTATTGTGCCCCCTCCATGCAAGCCGCCACCGCCACAATTCTCGTCACCTGCCCCGACCGCCGCGGCATCGTGGCGGCGCTCGCGCAGGTGCTGCACGGCCACGGCGCGAACATCCTCGATTCGGACCAGCACAGCGACCTGCTCGCGAAGAAGTTCTTTCAGCGCATCCGCTTCGACACGGCGGAGCTGACGAGCGACCGACTCAGCCTCGAGCGCGCCCTCGGCGAGGTCGCGGATCGGTTCGGAATGAAATGGCAGATCGCCTGGGAGGGCGCGCGCAAACGGCTCGCGATCTTCGTCTCGAAGTACGACCACTGCCTGTGGGATCTGTTATTGCGCCACCGCGCGGGCGAGCTGGTGTGTGAAATCCCGCTGATCGTCTCGAACCACGACGAGCTGCGGCCGATCGCGGCGCAGTTCGGCATCCGCTTCGAGCTCTTCCCGGTCGCGAAGGAAACGAAGCGCGTCCAGGAAGAGCGCGAGCTCGCGCTGCTGCGCGAGGTCGGCGCCGACCTCGTCGTGCTCGCGCGCTACATGCAGGTGTTATCGCCCGAATTTCTCGCGGGCGTGCCGTGCCGCGTGATCAACATCCACCACTCGTTCCTGCCCGCGTTCATGGGCGGTAAGCCCTACCACCAGGCCTTCGAGCGCGGCGTCAAGCTGATCGGCGCGACCGCACATTATGCGACCACCGATCTCGACGAGGGGCCGATCATTCATCAGGGCGTCGTAGCCTGCTCGCACCGCGATTCGATCGACGACCTGGTGCGCAAGGGCCGCGACCTCGAGCGCACGGTGCTCGCCCACGCGGTGCGCTGCCACGTAGAGGACCGCATCGCGGTCTACGACAACAAGACGGTCGTGTTCGCGTGAGCCTCGATACGCGCCTTGGCGTGTTGCTCGGAATGCTGGTGCTCGTCGTCGGCATCTGGGCGCTCGCGTTCCTCTCGAAGCACTTCGAGCGCGCCGCGGCCGCGGTCGCGCCGATCGAAGAAATTGCTCCGACGGCGCTATCGATCGTCGTCGTCGGCAGCGGCGGCACGTTCGAGAACCCGGACCGGCGCGGGCCCGCGCTGCTCGCGGGCCGGGGCGCAGATCTCGCATTGTTCGATGCGGGCCGCGGGGTCGCCGACGGCCTGCGCAAAGCGGTCGTGCCCGTCCACCAGCCGCGCGCAGTGTTCTTGTCGAGCCTAATGCCTGAGAACACCGCCGGGCTCGACGAGCTGTGGCTCCAAGGTTGGCTCGGTGGCGCGAAGGTGCCACTCGTCGTCTACGGCCCGGAAGGCACGAGTGAGCTCGTCGCCGCGATTCAGGCCGGATACGCGCGCGGCGCCGCGGCGCAGGCGCACGCCTTCGCGCTCGCACCCGAGGGCGGCCCCATCGTCGCGCATGAAATCGCCGACGGCGCCGAGATCGCGCTCGGGGCGCTGCGCGTGCGGGCTTTCGCGCTCGCAGGGGGACCGCTGCCCGCTTTCGCGTATCGCCTGATCGACGGCGAACGCGCCTACGCCTTCGCCGGTACGAGCTGGGACGAGCGCGCGATCTTGCGCGCCGCCGACAAGGCCGAGCTGCTTGCGACCGACGGCGTTTATCAGGGCTCCCTCGCGCAAGCGGCGGCGATCGGCGCGGACGTTGCCGTGCTGCTCGAGGAGGCGAAGCTGCACATCGCGCTCGAATCCGTCGGCGCACTCGCGACGCGCGCGGGCGTGCGCGGCGTGCTGCTCTCGCGCCTGCGACCGCCGCCCGCGTTCCACTACCAGTACGAAGACATCGTCGAGGAGACGTTCCGCGGGCCGGTGCGCATTGCCGAAGACGGCGAGACGATCACACCGTGATCTCGTCGCCGGGCGGCAGCGGAGCGCGCGGCGGCAAGCGTGGGTCGCCCTCTCGCTGAGGCGTGACGTCTTGCGGCCCTTGCGGGCGCTGCACTTCCGCGGGCGGGTCGGGCCGATCGTCCGCCGCGCGTTCGCCCCGGAAGCGACGGAGCTGCTGTTCGTAATAAGTCTCGCCGGGCGCGAGCGCGAGCGCCTCGTCGATCACCGCGATCGCATCCTCCGCACGCCCCTGCGCGAAGTAGACCTCGGCCAGCGTGTCGAGCACCGTCGGCTCGCGGCGACTCGTGAGCATCGCGGCCGTCTCCGCGAGCTGCGCCGCGGATTCGAGCGCCGCCTTCGACGGAGCGCGCGAGGTCGCGATCGCCCAGGCCAGGTTGTTGAGGCCTGCCGGATCCGCGACGGGGCTCTCCAGCATCGCGCGCGCCTGCCGCTCGAGCGCGGGCGCGGGGTCGATCAAGTTCTTGGCGACGACGCCGAAGGACGCGCTCGCCGCGAGCACCGCCGCGGCCGCGCCTGCGAGCACGAAGCCGCGCCCGCCCTCGCGCACGAGCAGCGCTGCGATGCCGCCGCCGACGAAGCCGCCGAGGTGCGCGAGACCGGCCGTGTGCGAGCCCCACGCGGAGAGCAGCGGCAAGAAATCGAGCGCGGCCTGCAGCGCGACGACGCTCACGAGCACTGTGCGCGGAACGCGCGCCGGCGCGGGCGCCTCGGCGGGCGCGAGGAACTCGATCGCGAGCAGCGCGCCGAAGAAACCTGCCGCGATGCCTGAGAAGCCGAGCAGCTCGCTGTACGCGCCGTACCGGCTCGCGAACATGGCGCCCCAGCCCGCCGCGCCCGCGATGAAGAGCGCCGCGCCGCGGCCGAGCGCACGCTCGACGAACGCGCCGGCAATCAGTGTTGCCGCGGCGTTCATGCCGAGGTGCACGACGTTCACGTGCAGAAACTGCGTCGTCGCATACCGCCACCACTCGCCGAGCTCGATCAACGGCGGTCGGTAGATCGCAGCCTCGTAGAACCCGGGCACGAACTTCTGCAGCGCGAACACGATGCCGGTGAGTGCGACCAGCAGCGCCGCGATCCATGGGCGCCGTGCGCGCAGCTTGGCGTCGAGGCGCTCGAAGCGCGCACGCCGCTCGTCGCCGCCGGGCAGCGCGAACACGCGCTCGCGCACCGCCCGCGCGAATTCGTCGGCGGCGCGCTCACCGCCGAGCAGCCCGCGATTCAGCAGCACGACGCCGTGCCGCGTGCCGATCGCGACTGCGCGCGGCTCCGCCGCCACGTGCGTGATCTCGCGATACGCGACGAACTCCTCCCCACGCCCGGGCAAACGCGGCGCGCGGAAGCCGCTCGCACCGAGCTCGAGCGTGTAATCAGGCCCGTAGCCAAAGCGCGTGTTGGCCAACGCAGCGCCGCGATCCGGCTCGCGCTGCGCCGCGCTGGCCTCCGTGCCCGCAGGCGCGGCGCCCTCGGTCGGCGCTTGCGAACCCTCGACTTCGGCGTCGTGCGGCGTGTCCGTGCTCATGGCGGCGCATTCTATGGATGGATCGCGCGAGCCGCCGTGCGCCCTGCGAGGGATTGTCGTCGGGGCTTCCGCGAACTCCCTCGCGGCTTACCGATTCGCAGCCTTCTCCGCGCCGCCTTCACAGTGCGCCCGCGTCTCGCGGGCGCTCGGCTCGCGCTAGCTCGAGCCCCGCGCTCGCTCAGTGCTTCACCGGCAGCGCCATGAAGCGGCTGCGGTAGAGCATGTTCACCAGCACGAACGCGCCGAGGAAGCCGAGCGCGGTAGCGACTTGCGACACGCCGAGGAAGGCGAAGCTGTTCTGCGGCTCGAGCGACGGCCAGATCAGCACGTTGCGCTCGATCCAGAATCCGAACAGCGAGACGCAGGCGATCGTTCCGACGAACCACCAGGTCTTCTTCGGCACCTGTCCGAGCAGGCACCAGAAGGGGATCACCCAGATGCAGATCCACGCACTCAGCGTGACCTTCACCCACGGCTCGTTGATGCGATCCCACCAGCCTTCCCAGTACCACGTACCCATCAGGAACTCGCTGCCGAGGCGCGCTTTGAAGAACTGCGTCTCTTCCGGCAGGTTGCCGTACCAGATCACCAGGTACTGCGAGAAGAACAGGTACATCCAGAAGATCGAGAACGCGAAGATCAGCTTGCCGAGATCGTGCAGGCGCTCGCGTGTGATCTGGCCCTCGAGGCCCGGATGGTTGCGGTGGAGTACCGCGAGCAGCGTCGTCGCGGTGACGGCCGAGAGCAGGCCGCCCCAGGCGAAGAAGCCGCCGAACAGGTTCGAGTACCAGGTGGGCGTCAGCGACATCACCTGATCGAACGCGATGATCGACCAGCCGAACGCGAACGCGAGGCAGATCATCGGCGCGAGGTTCTTCATGCGATTGCGCGCCGCATCCTTGTCGGACTCGCTGGCGCCGGGCGTCGCGAGCGTGCGCGACGCGGCCAGGAAGAAATGCGAGAGCGCCGCGAGCAGCAACATCGCGCCGAGGTCCCACCACAGGATCCGCGTCTCGTTCAGCCAGAGCGGCTTGGCCTCGAAGACCGGGAACCACGGATAGACGTGGTGCAGGTGCTTCGCGACGCCGTCCGTCACGACGGTGTAGCGACCGCCGAAGTAGTCGATCGCACCGAGTACCGGCGTGACCAGGGTCCACGCGCCGAGGCTCTCGGTGAGCCGCCGGATCGGGCCCGGCCACTTCGCGCCGACGATCGTGAAGATGCACGACAGCACGACGGCGCCCTGCGCGAGCACGCCGAAGTAGAGGTAGTTCACGTGGAAGGAGCGCCAGAACGTGGTGGCATCGCCCTGAATGATCCCCACCGCGAGGCCGACCACCGCGAGGATCGCGGCAGCCGGCGCGAGCCGCGAGATTGCGCTCGGGCGAATTTCGTCGACGTAAGCGGTCACAGCGCTCACGGCTGGCCTCCGTTCTGCAGGTGCCGCACGTAATTCACCAGGTGCCAGCGATCTTCCGGGGCGATCCGCTTGTAGTCAGGCATGCGGTTGCCACCGACGCGGATCAGGTTGTAGATGTACCCGTCGCTGCGGTAGCCGGCCGTAATGAGTGGGAACACGCCCGCGAACGGGCCAGGCTTCGTCGCGTTGCTCATGCTGACGGGGCCGTCGCCCATGCCGGCGGCGCCGTGACACGTCACGCAATAGGTGCCGTAGATCTGTTTGCCGCGTGCGAGCGATTGGAACGCAGGGGGCTGCGCCGGATCGGGGCGCGTCGGGTTCACGAACGCGCCGACCGCGGCGTCGTACGCTGCCATCGTCTGCTCGTTCATGTCCTCGGGCTTGAGCGGCGGCACGCCCGGCGGCTCGGCGTGCACCTGTACCGCCCCTTCAGGCGGCATGAATGGATTCAGCGTGGGCTTCGTGGCCGTCGTGTGCGGCACGCGCTCGAACGCCTGGATCGCCTTCTGCCACTTCATCTGCGGAAACCAGTCTTCGCTCCACTGCTCCCAGCACGCGACGTTGCCGGAGATCAGCACGAGCGAGAGCGCGAACACCAGATCCGCGCGGAGATGCTTACGCGCCGGCGACAAGGTTCACCTCTTTCGCGTGGTGAGCGCGCAGGAGCGCATCGACTTCCGGGACATCGCGGTCCTTGCAACTCACGGCGAGGCCGAACTCGTCGCCGGAGAAGCGCGGGCTGTAGGCGGCATCGTGCTTACCGAAGGTTCCGTAGGGCAAGCGGCCGACCACCAACAACCCGATCAGCGTCGCGAGGCCGCCGAACAGGATCGCGAGCTCGAAGCCGATGATCGTGTAGGTCGGGATCGCGGCGAAGGGCTTGCCGCCGATCATCAGGGGCCAGTCGTAGGAGGTCCAGATCGGCAGCGCGTAGCCGCACACCACCCCGAGCAGGCCGCCCACCAGCGTGAAGTAACGCACCTTGCTCGGCGCCGGATCGAGCACGTCGTCGAGCTCGGGGAATGCCGCGGGGGCGTAGATCTCGAGATCCGCGAAGCCGCGCGCCTTCAGGCGCTTCGCGGCGTCCGCCACGTCGCCCGGCGCGTCGTAAATACCGACCAGTTCAGCCATCTCAGTGCGCCCCCTGCTTCGCGTGGGCCCGCTCGTGAATGGCGAGCTCCTTCATTTCGGCGATGGCGATGAAGGGCGCGCCCTTGATGAAGAGCAGGATGAACTGCGCGAAGAACGCGAAGCTGCCGGCGAAGATGATCAGCTCGGGCCAGCTCGGCGTGTAGACGTTCCACACCGCCGGGTCGTACTCGCGCGAGAGCGACGTGATGATGATGACGTAACGCTCGAACCACATGCCGATGTTGATGAAGGTCGAGACGATGAAGATCGTCGGGATGTGCGTGCGCGCTTGCTTGAACCAGAACACCTGCGGGAAGACGACGTTGCAGGTGATCATGATCCAGGTCGAGAGCCAATACGGGCCGGTGAGGCGCAGCCAGAACGCGGTCTGCTCGGCTTCGACGCCGCTGTACCAGGCGATGAAGTACTCGATCCCGTAGGCGTAGCCGACGATCCACGACGTCAATAACAAGAACCGCGTCATGTTCTCGAAGTGGTAGTTGGTGATGTACTCCTCGAGGCCGTAGATGCGGCGGAACGGGATCATCACCGTCAGCACCATCGCGAAGCCGGAGAAGATCGCGCCGGCCACGAAGTAGGGCGCGAAAATCGTCGCGTGCCAGCCCGGCACGATCGACATGGCGAAGTCCCAGGACACGACCGAGTGCACCGAGAGCACCAGTGGAGTCGCTAGGCCCGAGAGGTGGAGCACGGAGCGGCTGTGCGCCTTCCACTGCCGCGCCGTGCCCTGCCAGCCGAGCGCCAACGCGGTGTAAACGATCTTGCCGAGGCCCGTCGCGCGGTCGCGTGCGATCGCGAGGTCGGGAATCAGGCCGATGAAGAAGAACACGATCGAGATCGTCGCGTAAGTCGAGATCGCGAACGTGTCCCACTCGAGCGGCGAGCGGAAGTTCACCCACAGCCCGCGCTGATTCGGGTAAGGCAGGATGAAGTACGACTTCCACATGCGGCCGACGTGGATGCCGAGGAACTGCGCGGCGGTGAGCACCGCGAACACGGTCATCGCCTCGGCGCCGCGGTTGATCGCGTTGCGCCACTTCGCGCGAAACAAATACAGGATCGCGCTGATCAGCGTGCCGGCGTGCGCGATGCCGACCCAGAACACGAACGTGACGATGTAGACGCCCCAGAACACCGGGTGCGTGTAGCCCGCGATCCCGAGGCCCTTGTAGACCTGATAAACCCAGGTGGCACCGGCGGCGATCACGAATGCGATCGCGACGTGCAGCAGCACGAACCAGCCGAGCGACGCGCCCTTCATCACACCGAGCAGATCGGTGTTGATCTTCGAGTCCGTGGGCTTTTGCACTTGGCGCATCGACTCAGCGACGGAAATGGCAGGCGGCGGCGTCATCGATGGCCCCTCAGACCGCGGGCCCGCGTACGACCTTCGAGAGGTACGTCACGGCGGGACGAGTGTTGAGAACGTGGAGCGCGTGATAACTGCGCTTGGAGTCCGCCTTCTGCGAGACGAGGCTGGCGTCGTCGCGCAGGTTGCCGAAGGCGATCGCATGCGACGGGCAGGTCTGTTGGCAGGCCGTCTGCACCGCACCATCCGCGATCACTGCGGTGTGGCCGCCGACATTCTTGGCTTCCTGGCGCGCGAACTGGATGCGCTGCACGCAGAACGTGCACTTCTCCATCACGCCCTGCCCGCGCACCGTCACGTCGGGGTTGAGGCCGAGCTCCATCGGCGACGGCCAGCGCTCGATCTGATTGTCGAAGTAGTTGTAACGGCGGACCTTGTACGGGCAGTTGTTCGCGCAATACCGCGTGCCGATGCAGCGGTTGTAGATCATCCCGTTGAGGCCTTCCTCGTTGTGGTAGGTCGCGATCACGGGGCAGACCGGCTCGCACGGAGCGGCGCCGCACTGCTGGCACATGATGGGCGCGTTGCGCACGTCGATTTCGCCGAGCTTCTCGCCGCTCGGCGCAACCTGGATGCGGCCCATCTCGTTCATCAGGTCGGTCTGACCTTCGCCGATCCAGCGATCGATGCGCAGCCACGTCATCGGGCGCACGTTGCGGATCTCGAGCTCGCCGACGACGGGGATGTTGTTCTCGACATAACAAGCCGTAATGCAGGCGCTGCAGCCCGTGCACTTGTCGAGATCGACCGTCATGCCCCAGCGATACGGGGATTCCTTGGCGCTCTTCTCGCCGCGCGCCTGGAAGGTGCGCGCGTACTGCGCGTCGGCCGCGTCGGCGGCAGGGTCGTAGGGCTCGCGGATCTCGTGGGGCCCGTGGTGCTCGCCGTGCTCTTCGTGGCCATTCAGCGCCGCCAGCGTCACCGACTCGCCGAGCTGACGGCCGCGTTTGTTGTCGGAGAACTGCAGCATCGGCAGCCGGCGATGCTTGCCGGTGTTCGTGACCGACGCGCGCTCCGTGAGCCACGCCTGGCCGCCGGCCTCGTCGGTGGCGCCCGAGAGTGCGTTCGCGACGTTCACGCCGCGCACCATGCCGGGCATGCCGTTGTCTTCCTTCGAGGCGTAGCGACCGACCGTGTGGCCCTGGCCCGTCGGGATCGCGATCACGTCGTCGCGGATGCCGCCGCGCACGAAGGCCGCCACCTCGAGCTCGCCCGCGGCCGTCGTCAGCTTGAGGATGTCGCCGTTCTCGGCGCTGAGCTTCTTTGCGGTCGCGACGCTGATCTCCGCCCAGCTCTCCCAGAGCACATGCGTGACGGTGTCCGGCATCTCTTGCAGCAGCCCGAGCGCCGCGCCGCGGCCATCGCTCAGCATGAGGTGCGGGAAGGCGAGCAGCGTCATGTCGCCCGCGCCCGCGAGTTCCGGCACGCTGACGTCGAGCTTGCTCGTGTCGAAGGCGGCAGCCGCGGAGGCCGGCGCCTCGAACACGCCGCCATGCTGAAGCGCCGTGCGTGCATCGGTGTCGGCCCAAGCCGCCGTAACAAGCGAGCGGAAATCGCCCGCCGGCACCGCGACGCCCGCCGCCCGCGCGATCGCGAGCAGCGAATCCGGCACCGATTGCGTGTCGTAGAGCGGGCCGAACGCGGGCTGGATCACACCGCGCACGCCGCTGCGCGGCCGCACGTCGCCCCAGGATTCGAGCGGCGCGTGATCGGGCAGCACGAGGTGCGCAGCAGCGCTCGTCTCGTCGACCGCGCTCGCGAACGAAACCACGAGCCCCACCTTCGCGAGCGCAGCGCCGAAGCCCGTCGCCAGCGGCAGCGAATAGAGCGGGTTGCTGTGATGGACGAGCAGCACCGACACGGCGCCGCTCTGCATCTGCTGGATCAGCGCGAGCACATCGGCGTACTTCGCGCGCGATTTCGCATTCGCGACCTCCGCCGGGATCGTGACCGAGCGGCCGATGGCGCCGAGTACCTGATTCAGCACGAGCACCGCGGCGTTCGAGCCGACGGCCTTGCGGCTCGTGACGCCGACACCCGGCGGCAGCGCGAGCGCGCTCTTCGCCTTCGCGAGCGCCGCGCCGAGCTTCTGGATCGTCGCCGCCGGCACTTCCGTCTGCGCTTCGGCGCTCGCTGCGTCGAACTTCGCGAGCGCACCCGAGAGCAGCGCCGCGTGCGGGCTCGCGGGCCCCGCTGCCTGCACGGCCGCGCGCGCGAGTGCGAGCGCGAGCACGCCCTCGCTGCCCGGCTTCGCAGCCAGCCACTGATCCGCGGACGACGCCGTCAGCGACAGCCGCGAGCCGACGTACACGAGCCGCGCACCGCCATCGTGGGCGTGCGCGTCGATGTCGCGCGCCTCCGCCCACTGGCGTTGGTGCTCGACCGGTGAGGGGCCGCTCTCGAGCGCCTCGGCACCGAAATCGAGCACGAGGTCCGCGCCCGACAGATCGAAGATCGGTTCGCTCGCGATGCCGAACACGAGCCGGGTCGCCTCGCGCAGCGCCTCGCCGCCGAACGGCAGATAGGTCGTACGCTTCGCGCCGAGCGACGCCACGACCTGATCGATCACGCTGCCCGCGGTATCGCCGGGGTCGCCGCCGAGCACCGCGGTGCCCGCCGGGTTCTTCTTCACCGCGGCCGCGATCTCCGCGATCGCGTCACCCCATGAGATCGGCTGGAGCGCGCCGCTCGCGTCGCGCTTCAGCGGGCCCTTGAAGCGATCCGGTGAATAAGTCCGGCCGACGCTGGCCTGGGCCTTGCCGCACAGCTTGCCCTTGTTGATCGGGTGCTCGGGATTGCCCTCGAGCTTGATCGGCCGGCCTTCGCGCGTCTTCACGAGGATGCCGCAGCCGACCGAGCACTCGGTGCACGACGACGCGTACCAGACGGGATTGCCGGGAACGAGCTCCTCCGGCTGAACCACGTACGGGATCAGCTGCTCGACTTTCTCGGCGCAGCCCGCGGCCGCCGCGCCGCTCGCGCCCACGCCCACCAGCTTCAAGAAATCTCGACGTGCGATCTCGGGCATCACTCTCCTACCGGGTTGACTTCGCTCGGCTGCGCCTCGCTGCGCGCTTCGCTTGCGTCACCTTTCTCTCAGGTTGACTTCGCTCGGCTGCGCCTCGCTGCGCGCTCCGCTTACGTCACCCTTTCTCTAGTAATGGCAGGTAAGGCAGTCTTGCGACGCGCCGTTGTCGCGGTGGCACTGAATGCACCAGCCCATCTCGAGCTTCTTGGTGGGCAAGCCCCAGGGCCACCACTTCGTGTCCGGCGTCAGCATCACCTTGTCCATGCTCTCGACCGGGCCATGGCAGGTTTGGCACTGGATGCCGAGATCGGTGCGGCGCACGTGGGCTTGGTGCTGGAACTTCACGTGCTCGGGCAGGCGATGGATCTGTGTCCACTCAATCGTCGTGCCGGTGCGCCAGTGTTCCTTGAGCGTTTGGATGCCGGCGAGCTCGTCGTACTCGGCCGGGAACTGCTCGTGGCAGCCCATGCACAGCTCGACGGACGGCACGCCTGCGGCGCGCGACTGGTCCGTGCCGCTGTGGCAGTACATGCAATCGATCTTCCAGGTGCCGGCGTGGTGCTTGTGGCTGAAAGGGATGGGCTGGACCGGGCCCGTCTCGGGGTTCGGATCCAGCGC
>JANNKN010000661.1:0-3975 GCA_031396315.1 Deltaproteobacteria bacterium | reverse complement strand
CGGTGCCCGTCAGCGGTTATGGCGGAAGCGCGCCGCAGGATCTCGACCTCTGCCGGCTCCTTGATCAGTCGCATCTCGTGCAGGACCGCGCGCGGATCGACGACCTGAGAAGCGGGGATCAAACCCTGGCGCGAGCGCTTGCGCAGCGATTCGAAGATCTCGGCGATCTTCGCGTCGAGCTTCGGATCGCGGCCGAGCATGTGGAAGACGCGCTCGGCGTGCTCGAGCATGCGCGGCAGCTCGGCGTCGAGCGCGTCGCTCGGGAACGCCTCATTCGCGCCGAAGTCGGCCTTCGCGCCATCGACGCCGGGCCGGTAGCCGTTCCAGATCTCGCGCTCGCGGTCGCGCGGCTCGACGAACAACGTGAAGGCCGGGCCGCCATCGGTTCGTAACACCGCCACCGCGTGCGGATGGTCGAAGCCGGTCAGATAGTGGAAGTCGCTGTCTTGGCGGAACGGAAAGTCGGTGTCGTTCGAGCGCGCGATTAGGCGCGCGCCCTGCAGGATCGCCACCGCTCCGGGGCCCATCGCATCGAGGAAGCGCTTGCGTCGTTCTGCGTGCATGGCGGCACGGTAGAGGTGCGGGCGCTTCCTCTCAACGAGGCGCCGGGATGCGCGTCACTCATCCAGCCGTGTGCAGATCACGTCGACGCCTGCGCAGCGGGTGGCGCAGACGTCTCCGTTCCCGGCGACGCCCGTGTAGTAGAGCCCGCCCTCGCGGTTCGGCAGCGAGAGCGTGCGAACGGCGCCGTCCGGCGAGGCGACGTGTACGGCGCCGCTCCAGCGCGTGACGATCGCGTCGCCGCTCGCAGCGAGCTTCACGTCCTGCGCAAAGTCGAGCGCGGGGAACGCGTCGTCGAGCACCACGATTCGGCCCGCCAGCTGCGGCGGTGCGCGCTTACCTGCAGGCACGACGCGCAGCAACAACAACTCCTCGCTGCGCTCGACCAGGAACCCCGTGCCGTCCGCCGCGAACGTCACGAATTGCAGCTCCGGCGACGACCAGCGTGCGAGCTCGCGGCCGTCTGCGAGTGCAATCACGCGCGCGTCGTGGGCAGCGGCGCCGCCGCCGGCGGAGAGCAGGTCCGTGTTCAGCCAAACGGCGCCGCGGCTCGCGTCGTAGGCGAGGCTCTTGGCAGCGGCGACCACGCCCACTGCAGACGCGAGCGCGTGCTCCGCGATCACCTCGCCGCGCTCGCTCAGCAGCACGACCGAGCCGCTCGCGCCGCCGCGCCCGTAGCGCGTAGTGAGCACCTGGCCGTCGGGGCCGAGGGCGAGCTCGTTCAGGCCGTCGCCCGCGGCGTCGAACCACTCGACCGCGCCGCTCGCCGGGTTCGCGCGCCCGCCGCGCTCCCAGAACGTCGTGAAGTAGACCCAGCCGTTCGGGTGCGCGAGCACGTCCCAGACGCCAGACTTCGCGTCGCCCGGGCCGATCGCGAGTGGCGCGAGCTGAGCCTCGCGCGCGAGATCGAAGCGCCCGATCGCGCGTGCGCCGCCCGCGCGCAACTCAGCGCTGGGGTCGCCGCCGGCGTCGCGCATCGCGCGCCAGAAGCGCGAGATGCCGAAGTAGAGGACGCCGTCGCGCGCGTCGCCGAACCACGCGCAGTCGCCGAGATCGCCGCCTCGCGGCGCGACTGTTAGGGGCGAGCGCGTCGTTGGCGCTGCACACGAGCAGCACAGCGCCAACGCGAGCCAGCGCAGCTTCAGAACGGCAGTGAGTCTCCGGCCCACGTGTATCCGAGACGGAGCCCGAACGTGCGCGGCGCCGCGAGCCACCAGGCGCGGTGCGTCGTCGCGCTCTCGAGATTCGTCTTGATCTTCCGTCGGTCCTCGAGGTTCTGCACATACACCTCGCCCCACAAGCCCGTGCCGACCTCTTGGTCCCAGCGCACAGCCAGGTCGGTCCTCGTGTACGCCTTCTGGCGATCGAGCGGGTTCTTGTACTGGCGGTGGTACACCTCGTCGCGCCACGAGAAGTCGAGCCGCGGCGCGACGCGGCCGTTCGCTCCGAGATCGAACCCGTATTCGGCGCCGAGCGAGACGGTCCAGTCGGGCGACCGGTTCAACGGATTTCCGTCGATGTTCTCGGGCGTGCGCGCGAGGCCGCCCGGGCCGTTGCCGTGCCGATTGCCCGGTATGCCGAGCGGGTCGAAGCCGGTCGGGTTGTCCAGCCCCAGGCTGTCGTCCTCAGTGAGGAAACGAGACGCGTACTCGGCGCTCAGCCAGCCCACATTGGCGCTCAGCCGGAGCGCTTCAGTCGGCATCCATAACATCTGGACCTCAGCGCCGAAGATTTCCGCCTTCTTGCCGTTCTCGGTGTTCGCGACGTTGTTCACGACCTGCGTGATGAACTTGTTGTCGTAGTCGTAGAAGAAGCTCGCGACGCTCAGCTGCAGCTCGTCGGCGATCGTCGTCTTCGCGCCCAGTTCGTACGCGAGGATCGTCTCCGGATCGAATCCTGGGTTCTCCGTCGACCAGCCCTCGACGAAGTTGAAGCCGCCGGGCCGCTCACCGGCGGCGAAGCTCCCGTAGAGCAGGAGATCGTCCGCCGGACGGAACTCGGCGCGAATGTTGCCGGTAACCGAGGTCCACTTGTCCTCGAGGTCCGGGCGGACCGTGTTCCCACTCGCCAGCGTCGTCGCACCGCGCAGCGGAGCGAGGATCGCGAGCTGATTGATGTTGATGCCGTACGCGAAGAGCAAGAAGGGCACGAACGGAGCGAGCGCAGGCGTGTCGAGCGCTTCGGTGAACACATCGAAACGAGACTCGTCTCGGAAATCGCGCCGCGTGTAACTGAAGCGAGCGCCGCCGATCAGGCGGAATTGATCCGTCACGTCGACCCACAGGTTGAGGAAGGCGCCGGCCACCTCCGTCGTGGTGTCGGCGTTCAGCTCCACGAACGTGTAATCCGCCGGCAGGGGAGAGAAGAAACACGAGCCGCCCTGACAGATCTCCGCAGGGGTCACGTCGCCGACGGCGAGCTTCACTGCGTCGAGGATCACGAAGTTCGCTGCGGCGGCTTGTTGCTGATAGTTCCAGACCGGGACGCGCGTGTCGGGAGCGCGATCCCTCTGCCAATTTCCACCGATCAGCCACTGCAAGCGACTGTCGTAGTCCGACTGAAGCGTGATCTCCTGAGTCCACGACTTGTGCGTGTCCACGAGCACGAGCCGCTCCGCGTCGACGTCCGAGACATCCTGATCGCGGTCGATCGCGTAGTCCCACAGGGCGTAGTGGGTATTCGACTTCGCGATGACGGAGCCGAGATCCCATTCGCCGATCAACTGGCCCCACGCGACTCTGTATTCCTGGTCCTGGCCTCGATTCTGGTTCAGGTGGAGTGCGCCGCTCGGATTCGGCGTTGCGCTCGTGTAGTCGGGGGAGCGCCCGAAAAGCGGGCTCTGGCCGGCGGGGTATGCGGGATAGTCCTCGAGGAACCGCACTGCTCCGCCTTGGCTTCCGTCGCGCGCGTAGGAGCCGATCAGGTCGAAGGTGAGCGCTTCGGTCGGCTGCCAGCGCAGCGAGGCGCGCGCGCTGCCGCCGGCACCGAGTGCGTTCGAACCGTAGTTCTGATCGAGGCCGTCGGCGTCATACGGCTTGCCTTGCGACTCGAACGCGCCGACGATGCGCACGCCGAGCGTCTCGCCGAGCGGGGCGTTCAGGATGACGCGGGCGCGCGCCTTCCCGTAGCTCGCGGTCTCGAAGTCGGCCTTTGCCTCGTAGCTCTCGGTGGGCCGGTGAGTGTGGATGTAGATCCCGCCGCCGGTCGTATTACGGCCGCCCAGCGTTCCCTGCGGTCCGGGCAACACCTCGATGCGCTCGACGTCGTAGAAATCGAGCAGCGCTGTCGCGAGCTGCGTCGCATAAATGCCATTCGTGTGGAGTGCGAAGCCGGGATCGACGCCAGGGCCCACGATGTCGTTGCCCACGCCGCGCAGGGTGATCTGCGGAAGGCCACCCGTCGCCACGAGCGCGG
>JANNKN010000391.1:0-3010 GCA_031396315.1 Deltaproteobacteria bacterium | reverse complement strand
GCGCAAGCTGCGCGAGGGCACGATCACGCGCACCGGCGTCGCGAGCAGACGCGGGTCCGCGCGCGCGGTCGCGATCTCCTGCGCGATCGCGCGCAGAAGCAGCGCCTCGGCCACGAGCGGACCCTGTGCGATCAACACGCGCTCGCTCGGCGGCTCGCTGCTCGGCGCTTCGAATGTCATCGAGAGCTGGCTCACGCGAAAGACACTACCCCCACGCTGCGACGGATCCGGTCACAGCGTCGGAGAAATCTCGCGCGCCAGCGCGACATCGCGCGCGACGCCTCGCCTCCCTTTCAGTCAGGTCAGCTCGACCGCCATCAGCCCGCGCTGCGCGTACTTCCCGGTGAAACGCGAGACGAACAGACCGACGCCCAGCATCCAGTACTTTGCGTGCAGCGCGTCCCAGCCCGGCTGCCAGTCTTTGTCGCTCGGGCCGAGCATGCGCGCCTTGGCGTCGACGAACTCGCCCTTCAGCTTGCCGCTCACGTTGCAAGGCGCGACGCGCGCGCGGCCGTTGTTATTGACGCGTTTCACCTTCCACGACGTCACGTTCGTGTAGACCCACAGCCGCTTCGGGTTCTTCGGATCGGCCGCGAACCAGACGGGCGTCAGGGCCTCCTGGCCGTTTTTCTTGAAGGTGCCGAGGCTCACGTACTGCTCGCCGTCGAAAGGGCTCATGGTTGCTCCTATGCGGGGCCCGTGGACCCGCGAGTTCCCTAATGCGTGCCTTCGCGCTTCACCAGGCGGTCGCCCGCGAAGGTGCCGATCCAAAGCGCGCCGCCGTGCTCGACGGCGATCGACGCGGCGCCGATCGTGGCGGCGGGATCCTCGTCGACGAGCTTCGTGACCGCGAGCGTGCGCGGATCGATCGCGACCACCACCGACGCCAGCGGGCACGCGCCGCTCTCGATCGAGATGCAGCGCGGCACTTCGAGCGGCGTCGCGCGCTGGCCGGTCACGAGCAGGCGACCGTCACTCGCCCAGCTCGAGTTATCAGGCGAAAAATCGAGCGGGATCTCGGCGCGTCCACTGCCGTCGGGCGCGACGCGCACGATGCGCTGGGCCGCCCACTCGGAGATGTAGAGCGTGCCATCGGGCGCCTCCTCCACACCGTTCGGCCCGCGCCCCTCCGTGTTAGGGACCGTCTCCCATTGCGTCGCACCCGGCGCGAAGCGCAGCAGCGCGCCGGTGTTCGCACCGAGCACCAACTTCAGCATGCCGAGGAACTGCGGGCGCTCGATCATCTTCGTCGCTACGAAGCCGCCGCTATTGAGCGCGGCGACGTCGTTCGCGCTGGCGTCGTCGGGCAGCTTCGTGCAGCGCTGCCACGCGAGCGTCGGGCCCTCCGCGTCGGCACCGAGCGCAAATTCCTCGATGGCTTCGCGGCTGCCGTGATTCACGACCAGCAGCGTCGTACCCGCGAGGTCGATGCCGTGCGGCGCGAAGTCCGCGGCCGGCGGCGCGAGGCCGTCGGCGCAGGCACCCTCCGAAGTTGCGTCGCCCTCGAGCGGATAGAGCGGGCGAATCGCAGCATCACTCGGGCGGAAGGCGACCAGGCTCCCGGGCTTCTCGTCGGCGGGAAACTGGCTGACGAGCAGCCAATCCCCGACCACTGCCAAGTCTTCGGGGTTTTGGAACTGGCAGAGCGGCGTGAGATCGCCGGCAGGCGCGCACTCGGTGATGGCGGGCTGGCCGCCGCCACACGCGAGGGAGAGCCCCGCGACGAGCGCGCATCCCAGCGGTGCCGCGAGACGCGGTTCAGCTCGCATCGATGCCGAGCCGTGCGCGCAGCGCGCCGACGCTTTCGTCGAGCAGAGCATCGGAGAACTCCTCGTCGTATAGATTTCGCTCGCGACGCCCACGCGCGAATGCCCGGAGGATGCGGCGCGGCGCAACGAACCCCCCGATCGCTGTCGCGACGAAGTTGAGCGCCCAAGCGGCCCAATGATCGCGACAACCGGTGGCCAGCTCCCAGGCGCCGATCTCGCCTTCGCCCGCCCAACTGGTGGGATAGCCGGTGAGCACGTGGTGGAGATCGTGCAAGCGGACGGAGCGGACGCGCTGCGCCGTATTCGGGAAGAGGATGAGGGGAACTCCGAGCACACGAAGTACGACGACGCGATCGCTGTACGTCGTCTCGTCGAAGCCCGCGCGCAGAAAATACTGCGCGCGAGCCTCACGAAGCGGCAGTGCTGGGGAGTAGCGCCAGCGTTCGTGCTCCGACGCGGGCGACCGCGGCTCGCCGTCGCGCCGCCTCTCGCTCTTCTTCGTCACGGCGCTCATCGGCGCGTGCTGGCCCACTCTTCGCGTTGGCTTAGAGCGCCTTGAGCAGAGCCTCGGCGCTCGAGACCTCGAACTTCATCGGCGCCTCGACCGCGAGGTGCTTGATCACGCCGTTCTCGGCGATGAAGCCGTAGCGCTGCGAGCGGGTGCCGAGGCCGAATCCGCTGCCGTCCATCTCGAGGCCCATCGCCTTCGTGAAGTTGGCGCTGCCGTCCGCGAGCAGCGTGACGCTGTCGCCGACGTTCCTGTCCTTGCCCCAAGCCGTCATCACCCAGCCGTCGTTCACAGAGACGCAGAACACCTGTGCGCCCTTGGCCTTGAAGCCGGCGGCGTTGTTCACGAAACCAGGCAGGTGCTGCGCCGAGCAGGTCGGCGTGAACGCACCCGGCACCGCGAACACGACGGCCTTCTTGCCCGCCAGCAGCTCCGCGATGTCGACGTCCTTCGCACCGTCCGCGGTCACGATCTTCACCTTCGCCGAGGGAACCTTGTCTCCGACCTTGATTGCCATGAATCCTCCAGGGGTTGGAAAGGCGCGCAGCATAGCCCCATCGTACTGCCTCTCGTTGCCGTCCAGCTCGTTCACGTCGCCGGTACCGGCCAGCGCCCGCCGTAGCCCTTCGATGACCGCGAATTTCTTGTCGTCCGGGCAGTCTTTGCGCAGCTCGGGCGTGAAGTGCATCTTGGGTAGCGCGCTCAGCAGCTGGCTCAGCGGCTTGTCTTGCGC
>JANNKN010000337.1:0-7391 GCA_031396315.1 Deltaproteobacteria bacterium | reverse complement strand
AGCCGTTCCTGCCGGGCGCCGAGTACACGGTCACGCTGATCGGCAACGATCCGCCGCGCGCGCTGCCCGTGCTGCAGCGCGCGCTCGAGCGTGAGAGCGGCATCGGCGTGCATGCGGTCGAGCGCAGCGCTGCACCGGGCGTGCTCGCGCATCACGTGCCCGGCGCGCTCACGCCCGCGCTCGAGGCAACGCTCGCTTCGCAGGCGCTGCGCGCGTTCGCCGCATTGCGCTGCCGCGACTTCGCGCGCGCCGATTTCAAGCTCGACGCCGCGGGCGCGCCGCACTTCCTCGAGCTCAACCCGCTGCCGACGTTTGCCCCCGACGCCTCGTTCGGCATCTTGGCCGAGCTGATGGGCCGTTCGCTCGAAGACTTGCTCGCAGAAGTCTTGCGGGGCGGCCTTCGCAGACTGGGGCTCGCGTGACGGCAGCGCGCTCGGACATCGGCTCCCCGCAGTGGGCGAGCTGGACGTGGCAGATGCAGCAGCGCATCCGCTCGGCCGCGGAGCTCGCGCAGTTCGTGCACCCGACCGACGACGAGGCGCGCGCCATTGCGGCGTTGTCGGAGCGCTTCCGCTTCGTGATCACGCCGTATTACGCGTCCCTGATGGATCCTGAGAACCCCGCCTGCCCGGTGCGCAAGCAAGTCGTGCCGCGGCTCGCGGAGCTGGGCGACCCGGTCGGCCTCGCCGATCCCCTCGACGAGGTTGCACACTCCCCCGTGAAGAACGTCGTGCGGGTGTATGCCGATCGCATCGCGTTCTGCGTCAACAACGAGTGTGCGCTCTACTGCCGCTACTGCCTGCGCAAGCGCATGGTCGGCGATGAAGAGTGGACGATGCAGCGGAAGGAGCTGCAGGTAGCGCTCGACTGGATTCGCCGTACGCCCGAGATTCGCGACGTGCTGCTCACCGGCGGCGATCCTCTCGTCTTCAGCGACGAGCGCCTCGAGTGGCTGCTGCGCGAGCTGCGCGCGATCCCGCACGTCGAGATCGTGCGGCTGGGAACGCGCCTGCCCGTAACACTTCCGATGCGCGTCACGCCCGCGCTCTGCGAGATGCTCCAGCGCTACCACCCGCTTTGGCTGAACACGCATTTCAACCACCCAAAGGAGCTGACGCCCGAAGCCGCGCGCGCCTGCGACCTGCTGACGCGCGCGGGCATTCCCGTCGGCAATCAGAGTGTGTTGCTCGCGGGCGTGAACGACGACGTCGCCACGATGAAGGCGCTGTGCGAGGGCCTGCTGCGCATGCGCGTGCGGCCCTATTACGTGTATCAGGCGCAGCTGCTCGAGGGCACCGCGCACTTCCGCGTGCCGATCGAGCGCGGCCTCGAGATCTTCCGCGCGCTGCGCGGGCGCACCAGCGGCTTCGCGATTCCGCAGTACGTGCTCGACACGCCGTACGGCAAGGTGCCGCTCGATACGCCGTTCCTGAAGGGCCGCGACGGGGATTACATGGTGATGGAGAGCTTCGACGGGCGAATCTGGCGGGAGCTGAATCCGCTGTGAAGCCCGCATGACCGAGCAAACCGCCCGACGCATTGGCTTCGCCGCGTTGCTGCTCGCCGCGAGCCAGCTCCTTTCGCGCGTGCTCGGCTTCGGGCGCGAGGCGGTGATTGCCGGCCTGGTCGGCCGCGGCCGTGCGACGGACGCCTATAACGCCGCGTTCCAGATCCCCGACATCCTCTTCTACTTCCTTGCGGGCGGCGCGCTCTCGATCGCGTTCATCCCACTGTATTCACGCGCGAAGGCGGAGCGCGGCGAAGACGCGGCGCAGCGCTTCCTCGCGACCGTGCTCGGCACGATGACCGCCGCCGCAGCACTCGCGAGCGTGCTATTATGGATTTTCGCGGACTCGCTCGTCGCGCTGCAGTTTCCGCGCTTCGAGCCGGACGCGCAGGCGCTCACCGCGCGCCTCACGCGCATCGTGCTGCCCGCCCAGATCTTCTTCATCGCGGGCGGCATCGTGCGAGGCGCGCTGATGGCGGAGGGGCGCTTCGGCTCCCAGGCCGCGGCGCCGATCGTCTACAACCTCGGCATCATCGCGGGCGGCGCGGTGGGCGCGCAGGCGCTCGGCATCGCGGGCTTCGCTTGGGGCGCGCTGTTCGGCGCGGCGGCGGGATCGCTCGGTACTGCGCTCTACGAGGCGCGTGGGCGCGTGCGCCTCGGCTTCCGCATCGCGCCCCTCGACGCCGAGTTCAGGAAGTACCTCGTCGTCGCGATGCCGCTCATGCTCGGCGTCACACTGATTACGGTGGACGAGTGGTACGACCGCTGGTTCGGCGGCCTGCTCGCCGTGGGCTCGATCGCGACGCTCGCCTTCGCGCGGCGATTGATGCAGCTGCCCGTCGGGCTCGTCGGGCAGGCCGTCGCGACGGCGGCTTTGCCCGCATTCTCGAAGCTGCTCGAGCGCGGCGAGAAGGCGGAGCTCGATCGGCTCGTGCTGCGCACGCTGCAGGCGACGACTTCGATCTCCGTGCTGCTCGGCGTCGGCACCGCGGCGCTCGCGAGCGCGATCGTGCGCGCGCTTTACGTGCGCGGCGAGTTCGCTCTCGGCGATGCTGCGCCCGTCGCCGCCGCGCTGCAGCTGTTCTGCCTCGGCGTGCCGGGCTGGGTGGTGCAGACCGTCGCCGTGCGCCCGTTCTATGCGCGCGCCGACATGTGGCGGCCGATGCTGTTGGGGACGGGCTTCGTAGCCGTTGCGTATCCGCTCTACGCGCTGCTCGGCCGCGAGCACGGCGTGCTCGGCCTCGCGCTCGCCGGCGCCCTCGCGATCACGCTGAACGCGCTCGCGACGCTGGGGCTCGCGCGGCGCCTCCACGGCGCACCCCGGCTGCTGCCTCTCCTCGCAACGCTCGCACGCTCGCTCGCCGCCTCAGTTCCTGCCGGTGCGCTGGCGTGGCTCGTCGCCGACATCGTGGGCACTCGGAGCGGCGCGGGCGTGACGCCGCGCGCGCTGATCGAGCTCGCTGCCGGCGGCGCGACCTACGCCGCGCTCGCGTTGCCGCTGCTCTACGCGCTCGGCGACGAGCCCACGCGCGACGTGCTCGCGCGCGCGACCCTGCGCCTGCGCCGCCTACGCCGGAGTCGCTAGCCGCCGCGTTACCTTGCGCGGCCATGCACATTCACGGACCGGAGCGGCTCGCGGGGCAGGGGCTCGATCGCGAGCAAGAGGAATCTGGCAACCGCGCGATCCATGCGCTGCTCGCGGATCCGAAGATCGGCGCGCAAGTCGATCTCGTCATCACTTGGCGCGCGGGGGAGGGCGACGCGCCGGGCGCGTACGAGATCTGGTCCGCGCGCGGGCTGGTGCGCTTCCAGCGCGTGATTCGCGACGACGGCGCGCTCGGCTTCGAAGTGCTCGAAGTGATTGGGGAGAATCCGGTCGCGAACCAAGACCCGCTCGCGCTCGCGACGCTCGCCGAGGAGCAGCGCGCCGCCACCGCGAGCGGCTTCGACGCCGATGACCCGGCGCGCCGCTTCATTGCGCCCGCACAGCAGAGCTATCCGTTCGCCTATGAACGCGCGGCGCAGCTGTTCGACTCGCCGAACGCGCCGGATCTCGCCGTCTCACCGCGCGATTGGTGCCAGGGCACGCAGCCTGGCACGCATGGAGCGCTGCACGTGCGCCAGGCGCGCGCGCCGCTCTGGCTCTCGGGCCCCGGCGTTCGGCGTGGCACCCACGCGCTCGCAGCGCGCGCAATCGACATCGCGCCCACCTGCCTCGCCGCGCTCGGCTTCCCGCGCATCGACGGCTGCGACGCGAGCGGCCGCACCGCGAGCGAGCGCAGCGTCGCGCCCGACGTCTACCTCGCGCGTCAGGACGGCCGCGCGCTGACGGAGCTGCTCGACGCAGCGGCGCCTGCGCAGGCGCGCCGCCTCTACGTGTTCCTGCTCGATGGCCTGCATCAGACGGAGCTCGAGGATCGGCTCGCGCGCGATCCCGCTGCGCTTCCGAATCTGCGGCGCCTCCGCGAGCGCGCGGCCGTGCTCGCAGGCGGCTCGATCGTGAACTTCCCGTCGATCACGTGGCCGAGCCACACCGCGATCGGAACCGGCACGTGGTGCGGACATCACGACGTCGTCAACCCGACTTATTATTTGCGCGCGTCGCGCGAGACCGTCTCGCCCCAGGGCAAGCAGGCGGGGACCGAGGGCTACGCTTCGACCGCGGTCGAGAGCTTGTACGAGGCCTTCCAGCGCGTACGCGGCGCGCAATGCATGACCGCCGCGATCTACGCGCCGTTCGGACGCGGCGCGAAGCACGCCGTGCTCGAGAGCCGGAACCTGTGCGACCGCGGGCGCGTGAGGCAGCTGACGGCGGAGCTTTCGGTCGACCAGAATCCGCGCTGGGCGCGCGAGTTCAAGGCGGTCGCGGACGAAGCGGTGGTCGATGCGCGCGGCGTCGCGCAGGTGATCGAGCTGTTCACGCGGGAAGGCGCCGCGCCGCCGGATTTCACGTACCACGAGCTCGTGCTCACGGATGGCGCGGGCCACGACTACGGCCCGCACGGCGAGGGCCTGCGCGACGCGCTCGACGAGAGTGATCGCCGCATCGGACGCGTGCTCGCCGTGCTCGACGAGACGGGCTTGTTCGAGGAGACGCTGTTCGTCGTGACGGCCGACCACGGCATGGCGCCGCAGGACGTGAGCCTGCGCGCGAATCCGACCGGGCACGTGCTCGAAGCCGGGCTCGCAGCCATCGTGGCAGAGCCGATGATCTGGCTGCGCGATCTCGCCGTGAGCGCGGAGCGCGCGCCGGATGGGCGCACGGGCCGCGTGCTCGTCGCGGACAACGACGCGGATTCGAGCGGAGAGCGGCCGCCGTTCGGCGGCGCGGACGTCGTCGTCGAGGCGCACCGTGAAGGCACGGCGCCGCGCGTCGTCGCGCAGGGCAGCACCAGCGCCGACGGCATCTTCGGCTTCGCGACGCCGTCCGACGTCGATTCGCGGCAGATCGGCATCCGCGTCAGCGCCCCCGGCTTCAACGCGCGCCACTTGTTGCTGGACGGCACGCGGCTCGCGCTCGATCTGCGCGCCGCGCTCTACGCGTCGAGGGGCTGAGCGGAATCCGGGTTGACTGACCAGATCAGTCAGTTTAGAGTCGAGCCATGGCTCGCAGCATTCCGCCGGATCGATGCGACGCGCTGATTCGCGCCGCGACGACGGTCTTCTTGCGCCAGGGCTATCGCCGCACGCAGATGGCCGACGTAGCCGAAGAGCTCGGTGTCGCGAAGGGGACGCTCTACCTCTACGTCGAGAGCAAAGAGGCGCTGTTCGAGCAGGCGCTCGTCCACGCGGACCGCACGGAGCCCATTCCGCTGCCGCGCGTGCTGCCGCTGCCGACGCCGCGCGCCGGCGCCACGCTGCGCAAGCTGCGCGCGCGCATCGCGCGGGACGCGACCTTGCCCGCGCTCCAGGCGGCTCTCGCGCGGCGCAAGCCGGGGGACTCGCGCGCCGAGGTCGACGCCATCGTGCGCGTGCTGTTTCGGCTGCTCGCTGCGAATCGCGTCGGCATCAAGCTGCTCGATCGCTGCGGGCCAGATTTTCCTGCGCTCGCCGAGCTCTGGTCCACCGGCGCGCGCGGCGGCGTCGTCGCGCTGCTCGAGCGTTATCTGCGCGCGCGCATCGCGAGCCGCCAACTCGCCCCACTCGCGAACGCGACGCTCACCGCTCGCATCACGCTCGAGATCGCTGCGCAGTGGGCCGTGCATCGCCACTGGGATCCCATGCCGGACCCGCGCTTCATGAACGACGCGCAGGTCGAAGACGGCGTCGTCGAATTCGTTTCGCGCGCCTACCACGGAGATCTGTAATGAGAGCCCTGACGACTCGTGCCCTGGCGGCTCTGCTCGTGTGCGCGCCTGCCGCGCTCTCCGCTGAACCTGCCGCGAGCAATCCGCCTCCGGCGCCCGCGACCGCCGACTGGCCTGTTACGGAGGGCGCGCCCGGAGGCGGCCGCTACTCGCCGCTCACGGACATCACGCGCGAGAACGTGAAGACCCTGCGCGTCGCCTGGAGCTATCGACACGAGGACTTCTTCGCCGGCGCATTTCCGCTCGAGAGGAATCGCGGCAGCGCGTTCGAGTCGACGCCGATCGTCGTCGATGGGCGGCTCTTCATCACGACGCCGCGCAATCGCGTGATCGCGCTCGACCCCGAAAGCGGGCGCGAGCTCTGGACCTTCGACCCCGCGCTCGAAGGCGGGCGCGCCTACGCGAACATGTGGATCAACCGCGGCGTCGCGTACTGGCGCGACGTGGATGCGACCGGCGCGTGCGCCGCGCGCGTCTTCCTCGCGACGCTCGATGCCCGGCTGATCGCTCTCGACGCCGCGACCGGCAAGCCCTGCGCGGGCTTCGGCGCGAGCGGCGCCGTGAATCTGCTCGTGGGCATCAGCCCGGTTTACGACACCTGGGAATACAACGTGACGTCGCCCGGCACGATCGTCGGCGACCTGATCATCGTCGGCTCGTCGATCGCCGATACCTTGAGGCCCGACTCTCCGCCCGGCGACGTGCGCGCCTTCGACGTGCGCACGGGCGCGCTGCGCTGGACCTTCCACACGATTCCGCGCGCCGGCGAGCCGGGCCACGAGAGCTGGGAGAGCGGCGTTCGCCTAACAGGTGCGGCGAACGTGTGGTCGACGATCACCGCCGATCTCGGGCGCGGGCTGATCTTTCTGCCCGTGAGCACGCCGAGCCCGGATTTCTACGGCGGCGACCGCCTCGGCGACAACCTATACAGCGACTCCGTCGTCGCGCTCGATGCGAAGACGGGCGCGAGGCGCTGGCACTACCAGACCGTGCATCACGACCTCTGGGACTACGACCTCGCCGCGCCGCCCGTGCTCGTCACGATCGAACGCGACGGCAAGCCCGTCGACGCCGTCGCGCAGGCGACCAAGCACGGCTTCGTGTTCGTGCTCGATCGCGAGACGGGCGTGCCGCTCTTCCCGGTGCACGAGCGCCCCGCGCCGCAGAGCGATCTCGCGGGCGAGCGCACTTCGCCGACACAGCCGATCCCGAGCGCGCCGCCGCCGCTCGTGCCCCAACGGCTGTCGGAGGCGGACCTCTACGCGCCGACGCCGAACCATCTCGCGGCGTGCCGCGAGCAGCTCGCCGAGCTGCGCAACGAAGGGCTGTTCACGCCGCCGAGCTTGCGCGGCTCCGTGCTCTATCCGTTCACCGCCGGCGGTGCGAACTGGTCCGGCGCGGCTTGGGACCCCGTGCGCCAGCGACTGTTCGTGCCCGTCAACAACTTGGCGCACGTCGTAAAACTCAATGAGGTCGCAGACCACGCCACCGGCGGCGGCGGCGACGTGAAGCCGCTGCACGGCGTCAACCTGAGGAACGCGTGGTGGCTGATTACGGGGCGCGGCACCGGCGAGCGC
>JANNKN010000329.1:0-8809 GCA_031396315.1 Deltaproteobacteria bacterium | reverse complement strand
ACCACGCCGAGGCTCGCCATCACCTCGACGCGCACGCTCGCATCGGCCCATCGTCTCAGCCAAGCGCGCGCGGACGAGCGCGTCAGCACGCCGGTCACTCCGGATCGTTGGGGTCGTCGAGGCCGAGCTTCTCGAGCCGGTAACGGAACGAACGGAAGGTGATTCCCAACAGCTGTGCTGCGCGCTTCTTGACGCCGCCCGTCTTAGCGAGCGCCGCGACCAGGAGGTCGCGTTCGAAGCTGTTCATCAGGTCGTCGAGGCTCGCACCGGAGGTCGGAAGCAGGGCCGCTCCCGAAGCCGGCAATGCGCGCGTCGCCAGCAGGGACGCGGGCAGCAGCCCTGGCTCGATCAGCTCACCACGGCAAAGCGCGACTGCGCGCTCGATCGTGTTCTCGAGCTCGCGCACGTTGCCCGGAAAGTCGTACGCCAAGATGCGTGCGAGCGCGTCCTGCGAGAGGTGGCAGGCGGCGCGGCCTTGCTCGCGCGCGAACTTCTCGAGGAAGTGCTGCGCCAGGAGGGGCACATCCTCCATTCGCTCGCGCAACGGAGGCAGTGTCAGCTGAATCACGTTGAGGCGGTAG
This sequence comes from Deltaproteobacteria bacterium, assembly GCA_031396315.1. GTDB lineage: Bacteria > Myxococcota_A > UBA9160 > UBA9160 > UBA6930 > VGRF01. Next base: position 8,228 of record JANNKN010000329.1, on the reverse strand, counting down.
TAGAGGTCTTCGCGAAAGCGACCCGCTTGCGCGTCGGCATGGAGATCGCGGTTGGTCGCCGTGATGATCCGCACATCGACCGAGCTGTCGACGTTGCCGCCGACGCGGCGAATCTGCTTCTCCTGGATCGCGCGCAACAACTTCACTTGGAGCGTCTGCGGCAGCTCGCCGACTTCGTCGAGGAACAGTGTCCCACCGTGCGCCACTTCGAACAGGCCAGGCTTGTTCGTGACCGCGCCGGTGAAGGAGCCCTTCACATGCCCGAACAGCTCGGACTCGAGCAAGTTCTCGGGAATCGCGCCGCAGTTCACCGCGACGAACGCCTTCTCGCGGCGCTCCGAAAGATCGTGGATCCCGCGCGCCACGAGTTCCTTGCCGGTACCGCTCTCGCCGCAAACGAGCACGCTGGTGCGCGTCGCCGCGACTTGCGCCATCAGGTCGTAGACGCGCTGCATCGCGCCGCTCGTGCCGATCAACACGCGCTGCCGCGCCTGCGTGCGCAGCTCCTTGCGCAGGCGCTTGTTCTCGACCGTCAGCAACTTCTTCTCGAGCGCCTTACTCACGACGAGCCGCACTTCGTCGACCTTGAAGGGCTTCGTCAGGTAGTCGTACGCGCCCTCCTTCATCGCTTCGATCGCGGTCTCCGTGGTCGCAAAGGCTGTAATCACGATCACCACTGTTTCGGGCGACGATTCCTTCACCGAACGCAGCAGCTCGATTCCGCTTCCGCCGGGCATCTGCACGTCGGTCATCACGAGGTCGAAGTCGTCCGCTTCGAGCAGCGCGCGGGCCTCCGACACGCTCGCCGCCGTCGCGATGTCCATGCCCTCGCGGCGAAAAAAGATCTCGAGGAAATCGCGCATGCCGCGCTCGTCATCGACCACCAGCACGCGCGGAGCAGCGCTCATCGTCCGTCCTCTGTGGCCGGCAGCAGTACGCGAAAGCGCGCACCGGCTCCCTTCCCGGATTGAACCTCGATCGCCCCGGCGTGGGCCGTAACAATCCGATGCACGGTCGCCAGACCGAGTCCGGTTCCGGACGGCTTGGTCGTGAAGAACGGGTCGAAGATCCGCTCGAGAGCCTCGGGCTCGATGCCCGGGCCGTCGTCGGCCACTGCGATCTCCACCGCATCCCTCCCGCTCGCAGCCCCACTTCGGAGCGCCGCATCGTCGCCTTGAGCGAGAGCGCCAGAGGCGCGCGCGGCCGATAGGCGGATCACACCGTGCTCGCCCACCGCTTGCACGGCGTTGCGCACCAAATTCCAAAGCACCTGCCGGAGTTGGGTGGCATCCGCCTGCACGCGGAGGCTCGCGGGCGCCGCAACGCTCACCGTCACGCCGATTGGACACGCGGCTCGGCACATCTCGGCGATTTCTCCGAGTAGTGCGCCGACATCGAGCGGCTCGAGCTTCGGCTGGGCTGGGCGAGCGAACAGCAGGAAATCGGAGATCAGCGCATCCAGTCGCTCGATCTCGCGCAACACGACGCTCATCATGCGTTCCTGCTCGAGGTCGCCGCTGCGCTCGCGATTCACGGCGCGCAGCATTTCGACACAGCCGGAGATTGCCGCTAGCGGATTGCGCACCTCGTGAGCGACACCCGCGGCAAGCTCGCCCACCGCCGCCAGACGCTCGCGCTGTAACAGCGCGCGCTCGAGCGACACGACTTGGGTCACGTCCTGAAAGATCACGACGTGCCCGGCCTCGGCACCATCCGAGCCACGCAGTACGGAGGCCGCCACGCCCAGAAAGCGCGGTTCGGCACCCGCCAGCGCCAGCTCGAGGCGCATCCGGCGCGGGCCGGCGCTGCCGCGCACGACGAGCTCCGAGACTCCGGGCACGAGGCCCTCGAACGGCGCGCCGATGATTCCTGCCACGCCGCGAGCGAGAATTCTCGCACCTTCCGGGTTGCACGAAGTCACGACACCCTGCGCATCCAGCGTCACGAGGCCGCTCGTCAACGACTCGACCATGCGTTCGTGGAGGCTGCGGAGCTCGCGCAAGTCACTCGTGCTGGTTGCGAGCCGGTCGCTCGCGACTCGGCTCTCCCGCGCAAGCGTGCTCGCGAGCATCGCGACCAGCAACAGCGCACCCGTGTGAGCGCCCCAAGCGCCGAAGCGCCACTCCCACGCAATCGCACCCGCGCTGCCACCGAAAAGACCGCTCGCGTCGAGCGCATTCATGCCGGCGAGACAGAGCGAGGCGCTGAGCGCAGTGGCGTAGGCGCCGCGGCGCTCGAATTGCATCGCGGCATAGACCGTGAGCGGGAGGTAAAGGAAGCTGAACAGCGAGCGGGCGCCATCCGTGAAAAGCAAGAGCGACGTGACCGTCACGAGGTCTGCGATCAGCTGAACCGCGGCGAGCCGCTCGATGCGCCGCACGCGCGCGAGCAAAGCCGCGCACACCGCGGTCGACATGAAGGCAAACGTGAGCGTGCCATACAGGCCGCGCTCCGCCGCCTCCGCGCCATCTTTGCCGGCGCCCACGAGCAAGAGCGCGAGCGCGAACACCGACAGCATGAGCAGCAGCCGCGCAGCCATCAGCTGCGCTAGGCGGCGTTTCGGGTCGGCGCTCGCGGCCGGCAAGTTTCCGGCCCGCGTCGGCACGTTTACTTGACGTTCTCCGCGATCTTGAAGATCGGGAGATACATCGCCATCAGGATGCCGCCGATCGTGCCGCCGAGGAACACCATGATCAACGGCTCGAGCATGGCCGTCAGGGCGGACACCGCGGCATCGACTTCTTCATCGTAGAAGTCGGCGATCTTGCCGAGCATCGTGTCCATCGCGCCGGTCGCTTCGCCGACGGCGATCATCTGCACGACCATGCCGGGGAACACGTTCGACGCTTCGAGCGGCTCGGCAATCGTGCGGCCCTCGGAGATCGCTGCGCGCGTCTTGAAGAGCGCATTCTCGATCACGAGATTGCCGGCGGTCTTCGCGCAAATCTCGAGCGCATCGAGAATCGGCACGCCGGACGAGATCATCGTGCCGAGCGTCCGCGTGAAGCGCGATACCGCAACTTTGCGCAAGAGCGAGCCGAATACCGGAATCTTCAGGAAGAACGCATCGGTCGCGAGCCGGAAGCGCACCGAGCGCTTACGAGCCTGCAGGAATCCGATCACACTGCCGGCCATCATGATGAGGATCAACACGAGCCACTTCTGCAAGAACTCGGACGCGTCCACGACGAACTGCGTCGGCGCGGGCAGCGTGCCGCCGAACTCCTCGAACATCTTCTTGAAGACCGGAATCACCTTGACGAGCAGCAGCATGATGACGCCGATCGACACGACTACGATCGTCGCGGGATAGACCATCGCGCCCTTCACCTTGCGCTTCAGCTGCTCCGCCTTCTCCATGTATTGCGCGAGGCGGTTCAAGATCGTGTCGAGGATGCCGCCGATTTCACCCGCACGAACCAGGTTCGTGTAGAGGCTGTCGAAGGTCCGCTCGTGCTTGGCGAGAGCGTCCGCGAACGTCGAGCCCTGCTCGACGTCGGACTTGATCGCCTTCAACACCTTCTGGAAGCCCTTGTTGGACTGCTGCGTCGCCTGGATGTCGAGGCACTGCACCAGCGGCAGGCCCGCGTCGATCATCGTTGCGAACTGGCGCGTGAAGAGCACCACGTCTTTGTTGGTCGGTTTTTGCTCGAACAGCGCGATGCCTTCGAGGAGATCCTTCGGCTTCGTCTTGACCGCGACCGGCACGATCGCCTGCGCACGAAGCTGCGCCATCACGGCGGCTTCGCTCGCGGCTTCCATCACGCCCTTCTTGGTCGTGCCCTGACGGGTCCGGCCTTCCCATGTGAAGACTGCCATGTCTCCCCCCTAGCTCGCGGCGACGGTCCGCTTCACCGCGGGCCCGCCTTGATTGATCAAGTTGCGCAGTTCGTCCGGATCGCTGCTCCGAGCGAGCGCATCGTCCATCGAGATCAGTCGCTTCAAGTAGAGCGACGCCAGCGACTGATTCATCGTCAACATTCCGAACTTGTCCTGGCCGATCTGCATCTGCGAATAGATCTGATGGAGCTTGTCTTCGCGGATCAAGTTGCGGATCGCCGGATTCGGAACCATGACTTCGAGCGCGAGCGCGCGGCCCGGACCGTTGGCGCGCGGCAGCAGCGTCTGCGACAGCACGCCCTCGAGCACGAACGAGAGCTGCGCGCGCACCTGCGGCTGCTGGTACGCCGGGAACACGTCGATGATGCGGTTGATCGTCTGCACGCACGAATTGGTGTGCAACGTCGCGAACGCGAGGTGGCCGGTTTCCGCGACGGTGAGCGCCGCCTCGATCGTCTCGAGATCGCGCATCTCCCCGAGCAGCACGACGTCCGGATCCTGGCGCAGGATGTACTTGAGAGCGTTCTTGAAGCTCGACGTGTCGGCGCCGACTTCGCGCTGGTTCACGACGCAGGATTTGTGCGGATGCAGGTACTCGATCGGATCTTCGATCGTGACGATGTGTTCCTGCCGCTCGGTGTTGATCTTGTCGATGATCGTCGCGAGCGTCGTCGACTTTCCGGAGCCCGTCGGGCCCGTCACCAGAATCAGGCCACGCGGCTTGCGGGTGAGATCGGTGACCACCTTCGGCAACCCGAGCTCGTCGAATGTCTTGATTTTGTACGGAATCGAGCGGAACGCACCGGCGACGGCGCCGCGCTGCATGAACACATTCGCGCGGAAGCGAGAGAGCCCGCGTACGCCGAAGGAGAGATCGAGCTCGTTCGTCTCCTCGAACTTGTGCTTCTGCGCGTCGGTCAGCACCGAGTAACACAGCTGCTTCGTCTCCGGGGGCGACAGCGGCGGCATCTTGAGCGGTTGCAGCTTCCCGTCGATGCGAAGCTGAGGCGGGCTCGACGTCGTGATGTGAAGGTCGCTTCCGCCCTTCTCGATCATCGCTTTGAGCAGCTGGTGAAGGTTGGCCATCGGTCGTTCCGGCTCCTCGGTCGCGGTTAGAAGTCCGCCGCGGAGACGCGGTGGACTTCGGAGAGCGTGGTGACGCCCTCTTTGAACTTGTTGAGGACACTTCTGCGCAGCGTGGTCATCCCGAGCCGAATCGCCTCACGTTTCACTTCGGTCGACGACGCACCGTTCAGGATGAACTCCTTCAGTTCCTCGCCGATGCGCATCACTTCGTAGAGCGCGATACGACCGCGGTAGCCGGTGTTCGAACAGCTGTTGCAGCCGCGCCCGCGCATCGGCTTGGTGGCCTTGGCCTCGTCTTCGGAGAGGCCCGCCGCCACCATCGCCTCCTTCAAGACTTCCGTGTCCTGCTCCCTGCACTCGCCGCAGACCTTGCGCGCGAGGCGCTGGGCGACGATCGCGTTCACGGAGGACGCGACGAGAAACGGCTCGATGCCCATGTTGAGCAGCCGGTTGATCGTCGAAGGCGCGTCGTTCGTGTGCAGCGTCGACAGCACCATGTGGCCGGTGAGCGCGGCCTTCACGGCGATTTCTGCCGTCTCGAAATCGCGGATCTCGCCGACCATGATGATGTCGGGGTCCTGCCGGAGGAACGAGCGCAGCGCGGCCGCGAAGTTCAGGCCGATGTCGTCGTGCATCTGCACCTGATTGATGCCGTTGAGATTGAACTCGACCGGGTCTTCGGCGGTGGAGATGTTCTCGCTGATCTTGTTGAGCTCCGAGAGTGCGGAGTAGAGCGTCGTGGTCTTGCCCGAACCGGTCGGCCCCGTCACGAGCACCATGCCGAACGGCTGGTGAATCGCGTGTTGGAAGACTTTGAGCTGGGTTTCCTCGAAGCCGAGCTTGGTCATGTCGAGCTGCAAGTTGGATTTGTCGAGGAGACGCATGACGGTCTTCTCGCCGAACAGGGTCGGCAGCACCGAGACGCGGTAATCCATCTCCTTGCCGCGACCGAGCTTCAACTTGATGCGCCCGTCCTGCGGCAGGCGCCGCTCGGCGATGTCGAGCTCCGCCATGATCTTGATGCGCGAGGTGATCGCGTTCTTCAGCTTGAGCGGCGGCTTCATCACCTCGTACAGCACGCCGTCGATGCGATACCGCACGCGGAACTCTTTCTCGTACGGCTCGATGTGAATGTCCGACGCGAGGCGCTTGACGGCGTCGGTGAGCACGAGGTTCACGAGCTTGACGACGGGCGCGTCCTCGGACTCCTTCGCGAGCGCGCTGACGTCGACATCGTCGCCGTCGGAGACGACTTCCATGTCGGAGTCGTCGAAGTCGCCCATGATGTCGTCGAGCGAGTTGGCTTTGTCGTAATAACGATCGATCGCGCGCTTGATCTGCTCTTCGGCGGCGACCACGACTTCGACGTTGTATCCGGTGAGGAACTTGATGTCGTCGATTGCGAAGATGTTCGACGGGTCGGCCGTCGCGAGAATCAGCGTCGAGCCCGCTCGGTTGACCGGGATGACGGTGTGCTTCGCCGCGACCTCTTCCGGGATCAGCTGGATCACCGCGGAATCGATGTCGAACTCGTCGAGATTGATGTCGGGGACGCCGTACTGCTTCGCAACGAATTCGGAGAGCTGATTCTCCTGCAGGTAGCCGAGCTTGGTGATCTGCGCGCCGAGACGTTGCCCCTTGGACTTCGCCTCTTCGCGGGCCTTTCGCAGCTGCTCGGTGGTGAGCAGGTTCTGCTTGACCAGCAGCTCGCCAATCCGCTCGTTCAAGAGACTTCTCCGCGCTGCCCGCCGGCCGCGCGAGCAGCCGCGCCCCTCGGCACGCCCCCCGCGCGAAAACTTCATTCAGCCCGCCCGGTTATCGGCGCACAGGGAGAGCGGCTTTACCTCGCTCTCGACGCTCTGCGCGCTCGCGACGCTCTGCGCTCTCGACCCGTGCGCTACCGGCCTAGGCCTCGCGCGGCTCACTGCTCGCGCCGCGCAGGGCGTCGCCGAGCGAAGTCCGGCCTCCGCGCAGGGCGAGCAATCCGAGCGCCGTGATCGAGAGCCAGAAGAGCGCGTGCGCCAGCGTTCCGACCGCGAGCGCGAGTGGCTCCGCCACCCCGAGCGCCACCAGCACCGTGACGCAAGCGACGTGGTAAACGCCCACGAAACCTGGCGCTTGCGGGAGTGCGACCGCCACACCCACACCGACCATGGTCATCAGGGCGCCGAGGTAGTCGGCGCGCAGCGAGCCCAGATCGACGCCCAGCGATCGCTGCGCCAGCAGGAAGGGAATCGTCGAGATCACCCCCCAGAGCAGCGCGGTGTGGAGGATCACCGACGCGAGGCCGCGGAGATCGCGGATTCCCCCAAGGCCGAGCACGACTTGCTCGATCAGCGCGAGCGCTCGGCTCGCGAGCCGGGTCGGTAGGAGCGCGCCGATCCCGGCGCTCGCGATGCGCAAAAGTTGCGTCGGCCAGAGCCGCAACGCGGCGATTCCCAACATCGGGACGAACGCGAGGATACGCAGCGCGCCGAGCTCGACTCGATCTGCGATCAGGAAGATCGCGAGGGACATGATCGCCGCCGAGTCGAAGGCGCGCTCGAGCACCACGGTGCCGAACCAAGCGACCGGTGAGCCGCCCACTTCGCGCGCGACCACGAAGGGCCCGACGATCTCGCCCAGCCGAAACGGGAACAGGTTGTTCACCATGAAACGGATCGCCGTCGCGCGATAGGCCGGGCCGAGCGGGAGCTCGCCCACGCCCGCTGCGAGATGCTGCCAGCGCAGCGCCCGGACGCAGAGCGACGCGAAGTAACAAGCGAACGAGGGCAGCACGACCACCCACAGATTCGCGCCCGCGAGCGTCTTCCAGAGCTGCCCGAGCGGCACATTGCGGAACGCGAACCAGACTGCGCCGGCGGAGATGGCGACCCCCAGCGCGAGCCGCGGATCGAGCCAACGCGAGGCATTCGGCTGCGTCATCCCGGGGCGAGCCTCGCGCGCGCGGCGTCGGAGTCGCGCGCGATCTGCGCTTGCAGTGCAGCCAGGCTCGGAAAGCGCTCCTCGCCGCGCAGGCGCGCCTCGAACGTGACCTCGATGCGGCGGCCGTAGGCGTCCGCCGCGAAGTCGAAGAGATGCGCCTCGACCGCGACCGGGTCGTCCGGCTTGACGGTGGGGCGCCGACCCACATTCGCGACCGCGCCGAACCAGCACCCGGGCGCTGGCTCTCCCGCATCGAGAAATTGAACGCGGCAGGCATACACGCCCACGCACGGCAGAATATCGTTCTCCGCAGCGAGGTTCAGCGTCGGGAACCCGATCGTGCGCCCCCGCTGATCGCCCTTCGCGACGCTGCCGCG
>JANNKN010000297.1:0-2260 GCA_031396315.1 Deltaproteobacteria bacterium | reverse complement strand
CGGCGTCGAGGACTCCGCCTCCGCTGCGCGCTTCGCTTGCGCAGCTCGCCGCGTGCGTCGAGCTGGCTCGTCAGCGAGCCCATTCCGTCTCCAGCGACAGCGCGCCAAGCCACCGAGGCGCGCGCGGCCGTCCCGATGGCTTGTCGCGTTGGCGCCCGAATCAGAACGACCTCGTTCTGCGGCGGCTCCCTGAGCGAACGGGGCTACGCAAGCGAAGCGCGCAGCGGAGGCGGAGTCCTCGACGCCGAAGCGAAGTAAATAAGACAGAAAGCACAAGGAAGTCGCGCTGTCCGCAGGCCCAAGAGCCGCGCAACTAGAACATGTACCGCCTCATCGACACGTTCAATAACAAGCCGAGCGCGACGAGGTTCGCCAAGAGCTGAGAACCCCCGTACGACACAAGCGGAAGCGGAACGCCGATCACCGGCGCGAGGCCGAGCACCATGGCCACGTTGATCACGGCTGGCCAGAGCAGCATGCTGACCACCCCCACCGCCAGCATCGCGCCGAAGCCGTCCTTCGAGTTGGCTGCGATCGCGAGCCCCCAGAGCAAGAGGCTCGCGTAGAGCACGAGCAGCGTCGCGCCGCCGGCGAAGCCCCATTCTTCTGCGAGCACCGAGAACGCGAAGTCCGAGTGCTGCGTCGGCAGGAACTGGCCTCGGTTCTGCGGGCCCTCGAGCCAGCCCTGACCGGTGAGCCCGCCGGAGCCGACCGCGATTCGCGACTGAATCGCCTGGTAGTCCGAGCCGAGCGAATCCCCGCTGCCTGGCTGCAAGAACGACATCACCCGCGTGCGCTGATAGCCCTTGAGCCCGAACTCCCACGCCCCGCCGGCGCCCGCTGCAGCGATTAGGCCGAGGAACACCCAGGTGCGCCAGGGAAGCGCGACGAACAAAAAAAACGTCCCGCCGACCGCGAGCGTGAGCAGCGCGACGCCGGTGTCCCGCTGACCGATGATCAAGCCGACCGGCAGGGCGAGCAGAATGACCGGCACGATCAGGTCGACGAGCCGGCGCATGTCGGTCGGCGGATGACGGTGGAAATAGCGCGCCATCATCACGATCAAGCCGAGCTTCGCGAACTCCGCGGGCTGCAGCGACAGCGGGCCGAGCCTCAGCCACGACTTGTTACCGCGGATCTCGACGCCGAACAGCAGCGTTGCAGCGATGCCCCCGAGCGCGAGCGCGTACAGAAACGGCGCGCCCCGCTCGAGGCGCCGGTAATCCACCGCGATCGCGAAGATCATGCCTCCGATGCCGAGCGCGAGCGCTGCGAGCTGCGTCTTGAACTCGGAGGCGACGCCGAGCTGCGGAGGCGGCAGGGGCTGTGTCGTCGAGAACAGGTTCACGAAGCCGATCGCGAGGACGAGCAGGATCAAGCCGAGCAACGGCCAGTCAAAGTGCTGGAACGAGCGGCGATCGATCGCAATCACGGGTTCGCGGCTCCTGCGGGCGGCGGCGGCGCCGGGGCGTTGGATTCGAGCTGCGCGGCAAGCGCGCGCTGAGCCGGCGCCGCGCTCGCTTGCTGTACTCGCACACTCGGCGTGACTTGCTCTGCTGGCCGCGCAGCCGGTGTGCCCGGAGCCGTCGGAAGCGGGCTCAGCCCGCGCTTCTGGAAGTACTTGGCCATGATGCGCTGCGCGATCGGCGCCGCCGCGCTGCTGCCGTGCAAGCCATGCTCGACGAACACCGCCACCGCGATCTCCGGAGCGTCTGCGGGTGCGAACGCGACGAACCAGGCGTGATCGCGGAAGCGCACCGGAATTTGAAGCTCCTTCAGGCCGCGCACCTTATCGAGGCTGACCACCTGCACGGTGCCCGTCTTCCCCGCGACGCGAACGCCTGGAACCTTCCCGCGCATTCCGGTTCCGCCGGGCAGCTCGACGACGGCGGTCAGGCCCTCGCGCACGATTGCGAGGTTCGCGTCGGAAACCGTCGACCGCTCGCGGACCTCGGGCGCGAACTCCTCGAGCGTCTTGCCGTCGCGATCCTCGATCCGTAACAATAGGCGCGGCTTCATCACGCGCCCACCGTTCGCGATCGCGGCGTAGGAGACTGCGAGCTGAAGCGGCGTGTAGAGGTTGTAGCTCTGGCCGATCGACGCGGAGACGGTCTCGCCCGGGTACCACTTCTCCTTGAGGCGCCGCAGCTTCCACTCCGAGCTCGGGACCAGGCCCGTCGTCTCGCCTGGGAGGTCGATGCCGGTCCTGTCGCCGAGCCCGAAGCTCGAGGCGTGCTTCGCGATGCGGTCGATGCCGAGC
>JANNKN010000296.1:0-9964 GCA_031396315.1 Deltaproteobacteria bacterium | reverse complement strand
TCACGCAGCTCGCGCAGCGTCGGGACGATCCCCTGCTCCTCGTTGAAGGCAGGAATCACGATGCTGAACGGGAGCTTCGGCCGCGCAGACATGCCCGCTTACTCGCCGTTCGCCTGCATCGCTGCGATCACGCGGTCGGTGATCTCCTCGACCTTCATGGTCGGCCGATAGCCGACCGCGCCGACCAGCTTCGCGACGTTCGGGATGCGGCGCTCCATGTCCTCGAAGCCATCCGGGTACGCCTCGTCGTAGCCGACGTGCACGATCTTCGAGCGCCCGCCGGTCTTCTGGCGCACCAGCTCGGCGAGGCCGTTGATCGAGATCTCGTGGTCGTTGCCGATGTTGAAAACGTTGCCGATCGCGCTGGGCGTTTTCGCGAGCCGCACGAGGCACTCGACGACTTCGGTGACGTAGCCGAAACAGCGCCGCTGCTCGCCGCTGCCGAACACGGTGATGTCCTCGCCCTTCAAGCCCTGCCGCACGAACGTCGGCAGCACCATGCCGTAGCGGCCGACCTGACGCGGGCCGACGGTGTTGAAGAAGCGCGTGATCACGACCGGCAGATCGCGTTCGCGGTGGTACGCGAGCGCGAGGTACTCGTCGATCGCCTTCGAGCACGCGTAGGCCCAACGCGATTTCGTGGTCGAGCCGAACAGCAGATCGTCGTCCTCGGCGAACGGCAGCTTGACGCCCTTGCCGTAGACCTCCGAGGTCGATGCGATGAAGGTCAGCTTGCCCTTCTTCGCGGCGGCCTGAAGCACGACCTCGGCGCCGCGCACGTTCGTCTCGATCGTGTGCGTGGGGCGCTCGACGATCAGCTTCACGCCGACCGCTGCGGCGAGGTGGTAGACGACGTCGGCGCGGTCTACGAGCGAGGAGACGAGCTCTTCGTTCGTCACCGAGCCAATTCGGTAGTGAAAGCGCGGGTGATCGACGAGCCCGTCGATGTTGCGCATCGCGCCGGTCGAGAGGTCGTCGAGGATCCACACCTCGCTGCCATCGGCGATCAACTTCTCCGCGAGGTGCGAGCCGATGAAGCCAGCCCCACCGCTAATGAAAACGCGCATGCAAACTCTCCTACGCCTGCGCCGCGAGTCGCCGGGCCAGGCTTGGGTTCTTCTTCTCGGCAATCCGCGCGATCACCTCGAAGTACTTCTTCAGCACCACGCTCTCCGTCCAGCTCGCGAGCAGCGCGCGGTGGCCCGAGGCGCCGAGCGCGCGTCGCTTCGGCGCATCGCCCGCGAGCATGGCGAGGCCTCGCTTCAGCTCGTCCTGGGTCTCGAACAAGAGACCACCTCCGCTGCCTTCGACGATCTCGGTGAACGGTCCGAGCCGCCGTGCGATCACTGGCGTGCTCTCGCGGAAGGCTTCGAGCAGGATGATCCCGAACGTTTCGTAACAGACGGAAGGCACGACCACCGCGAGCGCCTCGCGATACAGGCTGCGCAGCTGTTCGGGCGAGCGCGCGCCGAGGAAGCGAACGCGCGGGTGCCCCTGGGCGAGCTTGCGCAGCTCCGCCTCGTAATCGCCGGCGCCGACGATCCAGAGCTCGTCGCCAACCTCCCCGCCGAAGAGCGGGATCACGTCCTGCAGGCCCTTGATTTTCTCGAGCCGGCCGACGAACAAGAAGAACGGCCGCTCGCTCGGGCGACTCACGAGCGGTTCGGGCTGCTCGGCCGCCGAGTCGAGATCGGGCAGGAAGTATGGGATCACCTCGAGCGCGCGCGGAAAGCCGAACTGGGCGTGCTTGTCGGCGCTGAAGCGCGACGGCGAGTAGAACACGTCGACCTTCGCCGCCTCGCGCTCGAGCAGGCCCGTGTAGCGCCAGAGCTGCGGCGGGCGCTTGTAGTGGAGCACGCAGCGGAAGCATTGGCGCTCATCGCAGCGCTCGCGATTGTGGCGCCAGAGCACGTGGGTCGGGCACACCAGCCAGTGCTCGTGCGCCATGTAGAGCGTGACGGCGTCCGCGGGCGCGAGCCCGAAGATACCAGGCCCGCCCACCAGTGAGATGTTATGAAAATGCACGACGTCGAAGCGCCCGCGCGCGAGCAGCTCGCGGATGCGCGCGCCGTGCACGAGCGGGCGGCCGAGCTGCTGCGTCGCGAGTGTCGAGAGGAGGCCGCGTGCGGGGCTGCCCGCACTCAGCGGGTGCACCGTGACACCGGGCGGCTGCAGCTCGGGCTTCGCCTCGCGCTGGGGTGCGAGGGCGCGGAAAGCGTCGGCGTCGTAGATCACCTCGACTTCGTGGCCGCGGCGGGCGAGGGAGTGCACGAGGCGCTTGATGAAAATCGCGTCGCCCCCAAAATGGTGCGGCGGATAGAACGTCGTGAGCATCGCGAAGCGCGTCATTCGGGTTCGGCTCCCGGCGCAACGGTCGCTGCGAGCGCCGCACGGGTTGCGCGTGCGGTCACGTCCCAGGAGAGCGCCGCTGCGCGCTCGCGCGCCAGCGCGGCCCAGCGCGCGCGCTCCTCGGGTGCGGTGAGCGCACGCCGCAGGCCCGCTGCGAGCTGCGCGGCATCGTGGGGGTCGAAGAAGAATCCGCCGCCCGCGAGCACCTCCGGGAGCGCGCTCTCGCGCGTCGCGATGCAAGGCGTGCCGCACGCGGCGGCCTCCACCGCAGGCAGGCCGAAGCCCTCCTCGAAGGCCGGCAGCACGGACGCGAGCGCGCCGGCGTACAAGAAGCGCAGCTCTGCGTCGGGCACGAAGCCGGTCCAGTGCACGCGCGCGCTCACAGCGGAGCGCTCGATCTCGGCGCGAATCTGCGCGAGATCCTGGTGGAACACGTCGCCCTGATAATCGCCGACGAGCACGAGCCGCGCGGCCGTGCCGGCGCTCGCCTGTGCGAACGCGCGCACCAAGCCGGCCACGTTCTTGTGCGGATTGAAGCCGCCCACGTACACGAAATAGGGGTCCGCCGGGATGCCGCGCGCCGCGAGCACACGCGCCGCTGCGGCCGGCGCGTCGGACACCGGCGAGAATTCCGGCGAGGGCGCCTCGGGCGTCACGAAAATGCGCTCGGCGGGCATCGCGAACGTCTCGGCGATCTGGCGACGCGCGTACTCGGAGACGGTCACGATCGTGCGCGCTTGCAGCCGCGCGGCGCGCGATTTCGCCCACCAGAGCGCGCGATTCTTCCAGCTCGGGAACACGATCTTGCCGTGGCGCTCCGGGATCGTGTCGTGGATCGCGACCGCCATCGGCAGGCCGAGCGGCAGCGGGAACCAGCTGTAGACGGATGGAAAGTAGAACCCGTCGAGCCGCTCGCGCGCGACGCCGCGGCCCATCCGCAGCATGTCGAGCGGGCTGCGTGCGCCGCGCGCAGAGGCTGCGTCCGCCTGGCTCACGCCGGTGTCGAGGCGCGTCACGGCCATCTCCGGCAGCGCGACGCGTGCGGCAGTCTCAGCGTCGACGAACAGCACGTACTCGTGGTTGCCGCGCTGCGCGACCAGCGGCGGCAGCAGCTCGCGCAAGAAACGGCCGTAGCCTCGGCCCGAGCCGAGGCACGTGCCGTCGATGCCGATGCGCAAGCTGCTCGCCAAGTCGCCTCCCGCTCCCCGTGCGAGTGAGTCCGTCGCGATGGGCCCGCGTGACGGCGAAATCCATCGGCAAGTCGTCGAAAAAGCCCTAGCCATTGTGGCGCTTCGTGCCGATTCGATGACGTCGCGCAACGCGCCTTTAGGGATTTGCGGGGCATGCCGCAAAGCCGGAGCGGATTCCGCGTCACAGAAGGGCGCTGAGCGATCACTCACGCCGAGCGAGCTGCGAAGGATTCGGATGGACTGCGTGATCATCGGAGCGGGGCCAGCGGGGCTCACGACGGCGTGGCAGCTGGCGAAGGCCGGCAAGCGGGCCGTGCTGTTCGAGCAGGACGGCATCGTCGGCGGGATCTCCCGAACCGACGAGTACAAGGGCTACCGCTTCGACATCGGCGGGCACCGCTTCTTCACGAAGGTCGAGCTGGTGCAGAAGCTCTGGGTCGAGATTCTCGACGAAGACTTCATGGTGCGGCCGCGGCTCTCACGGATTTATTACGACGGCAAGTTCTTCGATTACCCGCTGAAGCCGATGAACGCGCTGTTGGGCCTCGGGCCGATCGAGGCCGTGCGCATCGGCGTCTCGTACTTGATGGCGCAGGCGTTCCCGCACAAGGAAGAGCGCAACTTCGAGCAATGGGTGAGCAACCGCTTCGGGCGGCGCCTGTTCGAGATCTTCTTCAAGACGTACACCGAAAAAGTGTGGGGCATGCCCTGCGCCGAGATCAACGCGGACTGGGCGGCGCAACGCATCAAGAACCTCGACCTCGTGAGCGCAGTCAAGAACGCGCTGCTCGGCGCGCGCACGAACGCCGAGGGCGAAGTCATTACGACGCTGATCGAGCAGTTCCACTACCCGCGCCTCGGGCCTGGGCAGATGTGGGAGACGGCGGCGCGCCGGCTCGCGGGCAAGGGCGTCGAGACGCACCTGAATCACCGCGTCGAATCGATCCTTCACGACGGCCAGCGCGTGCGCTCGCTGCTCGTGCGCGACCCGAGTGGCGGCGTGCGCGAGGTGACCGGCGAGGACTTCGTCTCCTCGATGCCCGTGCAGACGCTGCTGCGCGCGATGGACCCGCTGCCGCCCGCGGAGGTGCTCGCTGCGGCGAGTCAGCTGCGCTACCGCGACTACCTGACGGTCGTGCTGATCGTGAATCAGCCGGATCTATTCCCGGACAACTGGATCTACATCCACTCTCCGGACGTGAAGCTCGGGCGCATCCAGAACTACAAGAACTGGAGCCCGCACATGGTGGCCGACGCGAGCAAGACGGCGCTCGGCCTCGAATACTTCGTGCAGGAAGGCGACGAGTACTGGAACGCGACCGACGCGGAGCTGATCGAGCTGGGCAAACGCGAGACGGAAATGCTCGGGCTCGCCAAAGCGAGCGATGCCGTCGACGGCTGCGTGATTCGAATGCCGAAGGCCTACCCGGTGTACGACGGCGAGTACCAGAGTGCGCTGCAGGTGATTCGCAAGTGGCTCGAGGGCCTGCCGAATCTCCACCTGATCGGGCGTAACGGACAGCACCGCTATAACAACCAGGACCACTCGATGGTCACGGCTTGTTACGCCGCCGAGAACATCGTGGCGGGTCGGCCGGTGCGCGACGTCTGGGACGTGAACGTCGATGCCGAGTATCACGAGGAAGTTCGCTCGAACGACACGCAGCCGACGGGCGACCGGCTCGTGCCGGAACGCGTCGTCGACGCCACGATCGAGGAGCTGATCCGAGACGCCTTCGCGCGCTACGACGCGGTCGCGCTCGGCAGCGCGGTGGGCGCCGTCGCGGGCATCAGCTTGTTCCTCGCGACCGCGGCGCTGCTGCTGCAAGGCGGCGCGAACGTGGGCGAGAATCTCTCGCTGCTCGGGAATTTCCTGATCGGCTTCAAGATGACCTGGGCGGGCGCCGTCTACGGCCTGATCGAGGCGACCGGGCTCGGCTTCGGCTTCGGCTTCATGCTCGCGAAGCTGATCAACTTCGTGATCGCCGCCGAGGAACAGCGCATCGTGCGGCGGGCGGAAGAGCGGGCGGTCGATCCGCTGGAGGGCGAGTGATGGCGACGACGATCCCTAACGAGCGGGCGCTGATTCGGGGCGCGGTCGTGCGCATGCGCGCGCGCATCATGGCGACCGTGTTCGCCACGGTGGGAGGCACCGGCGTGTTCGTGGCGACGGCGTGGCTCGTGCTGCGCGGCGGCGCGGACGTCGGCAAACATCTGAGTCTCCTGCGCCACTACTTCCCAGGCTACTCGGTGACGTGGCTCGGCGCGTTCATCGGCTTCTTCTGGGGCGCGCTCTTCGCAGGCGCGCTCGGCTTCGCAGTCGCCTGGATCTACAACCAGGTGGTCGAGCGCCGCGCCGACTAGGCTGCTTTGGGCGCGCGCCGCGCGTGGCAAGCGAAAAGGGGAGAGCTCGCGTGCGAGCGGCCATCACGTTTCACGGCGTCGACGCGAGCGGCTCGGTGCTCTCGCTTGCGCCCGAGACACTGCGCGCCCTGGTGGCGGGCATTCGCGCCGCCGGCCACGCGATCGTGCCGCTGCGCGAGCTGCTCGCGTCGCCGACTCCGAACCGGGTCGCGTTCAGCTTCGACGACGGGCTCGCGAGCGTCGCCGCGAACGCGTTGCCGGTGTTACGCGCGGAAGGCGCGGCCGCGACGCTGTTCCTGACGACGGCTCACGTCGGCGGACACAACGACTGGTCGGGCCAGCCGAGCTGGGCGCCGAAGCTGCCGATGATGAGCTGGGCGCAGGTCGATGCGCTCGTCGCCGCGGGCTGGGAGATCCAGTCGCACACGATGCGACATCTCGATCTGCGCACGCTGGGCGACGACGCGCTCGAGGCCGAGCTGGCTGGCGCGAGCGACGAGATCGAGCGGCGCGTAGGGCGACGCCCGGATCAGCTCGCGTTCCCGTACGGCCATTACGACGCCCGCGTGCTGCTCGCGGCACAGCGCCGCCACAGCGCGTGCTTCACCACCGAGCTCGCCGCCCTCGACGGCCGCAGCGCGAGCGATCTCGCGCGCGGCATCCCGCGGCTCGACGCTTATTACTTGCAGCCGGCATGGCTGCAGCGCCGCTTCGGTGGCGCGGCGTTCCGCGGCTACCTCTCTGCGCGCGCACTCGCGCGTCGGCTGCGCGCGGCATGAGCGAAGCGAAGCGGCCCACGATCAGCGCGGTCATGCCGGTGTACAACGGCCGCGGCTACCTCGAGCGCTCGTTACCTCCGCTCGTCGCGATGCTCGCGCGCGGCGAATTGCTCGAGCTGGTGGTGGCGGACGACGGATCGACGGACGACTCCGGCGATTTCTGCCGCGCCCACGGCGCGAGAGTCGTGAAAACGAGCGGGCGCAAAGGGCCGGCGGAGGCGCGCAACGTCGCGAGCCGAGCAGCGGTCGGCGAGATCGTGTGGTTCGTCGATGCCGACGTCGTCGCGCACGACGACGTCCCCGATTGGCTGCAGAAAGCGTTCGCGGATGCGAGCGTGGCCGCGGTCTTCGGCTCCTACGACGATGCGCCGCCCTGGCCCGCGTTCGCGAGCCAATACATGAACCTGCGCCATCACGCGGTGCACCACCGCAGCCCCGGCGAAGCGTTCTCGTTCTGGTCGGGCCTCGGTGCCGTGCGGCGCGAGCCGTTCCTCGCCGTCGGCGGCTACGACGCCGCGCGCTACCTCGTGCCGAGCATCGAGGACATCGAGCTCGGCTATCGCTTGCGGGAGCGCGGCGGCCGCATCCTGCTCGTGCCCGAGATGCAGGGCACGCATCTCAAGCGCTGGACGCTGAAAGGTGTGATCGAGACCGACATCCAGCTGCGCGCGTTGCCGTGGGCCAAGTTATTGATGGAGCGCCCCGAGCTCCCGCTGCACCTGAACGTGCGCGCGAGCGAGCGAGCGAAGGCGCTGCTCGGCGGCGCGCTGCTCGCTTCGCTACCGCTCGTTGCGCTGCGCGTGCTGCCGCTCTGGCTGCCGCTCGCGCTGTTCGCGCTGGCGTGGGCGGTGAATCGCCCGCTGTTCGCGGTGTTCCGCAAGCGCAACGGCATTGGCTTCGCGCTCGCGGCGCTCGCCTTTCACCAGCTGCACTACGTGTACGCGGGCGCGGCCTACGTCTACTGCCGCCTCACGCATCGCCCGGCGCCGCCCGCCGCCGCCTCGGCAGGGCGATCGTGAGCACTGCGCAGCCGAAGCGCACGGCGCTTCCGCTGTGTATCGACCTCGACGGCACGCTGGTCGCGACCGACACGCTCTGGGAGAGCACGCTCGCGCTGCTGCGCACGCAGCCGCTGCGCGCGCTGCTCTTGCCGGTATGGCTCGCGAGCGGGCGGGCAGCGCTGAAGCGTGAGCTCGCGCAGGCCGCACCGATCGACGTCGCCGCGCTCCCGTACCGCACCGAGCTGCTGGCGTACGCCGCCGAGGCGCGCGCGCAGGGCCGGCGCGTCGTGCTGGTGACCGCCTCGACGCGCGCGGTCGCGGAGCGCGTGGCGGCGCACACCGGCGCGTTTGACGAGGTGATGGCGAGCGACGGCGAGAACCTGAAGGGCGCACGCAAGCGCGCGGCCCTCGTCGCCCGCTTCGGCGAGCGCGGCTACGAGTACGTGGGCGATGCACGCGTCGACCTCGCCGTTTGGGAGGGCGCAGCCGCGGGCTCGCTCGTCAGCGACTCGCGTGCGCTGCGCGACGCGCTCGCGGCGCGTACGACGCTCGCGCGCGTGTTCGCCGCGCCCGCGGGCGGTGCGAGCACTTGGCTGCGCGCGCTGCGCGTGCGGCAGTGGCTGAAGAATCTCCTGCTCTTCCTCCCACTGCTCGCAGCCCATCGCTTCAACGAGGCCGGCCTGGTGTTTGCGGCCGCGCTCGGCTTCCTCGCCTTTGGTCTGTCTGCCTCGGCGGTGTATCTCGCGAATGACCTATTCGATCTGCCGGCGGATCGCCTGCATCCGACCAAACGCGCGCGGCCCTTCGCCTCGGGCACGCTCTCGATCCCGGCCGGGCTCGCTGCGCTGCCGTTGTTATTGGCCGCCGCGTTCGCGCTGGCGGCGATGCTCCCGGCCAAGTTCGGCGCGGCCCTCGCGTTCTATCTCGCCGCGAACGTGCTCTACACGCTCTGGCTGAAGCGCGTCGCGCTGGCGGATGTCGCGGTACTCGGCGGGATGTACGCGCTGCGCGTCGTCGTCGGCGGCTTCGCGACGGGGATCCCGGTCTCGAACTGGCTGATCGCGTTCTCGCTGTTCTTTTTTCTGTCGCTCGCGTTCCTGAAGCGCTTCGCGGAGCTCCGGCGACTCGGCGAAGAAGGTGCCGCCGGAACGCCGGGTCGCGGCTACGTGCCGAGCGACGCGCCGGTGCTGCTCGCGCTCGGCCCGGCGTGCGCGGTCGTTTCCGCGCTCGTGCTCGGCCTGTACGTCGAAGGCGACGCGGTCGGCACGCTCTACCGCGCGCCCGACGTCCTGTGGGCGTTGATCCCGCTGTTGATCTTCTGGGCCGGACGCATCTGGCTGCTCGCTCAGCGCGGTGAGCTCGACGACGACCCGATTTTGTTCACGACGCGCGACCGCGGCAGCTACTGGGTCGCGGCGCTCGCGTTCGCGGTGTTCGCGATCGCCTCGCCGATCTGACGGCGCCCCGCACGAGCCTGCGCGATCAATCGAGACCGTCGAGGTGGTGGGTCTCGTTGAAGCGGTGAAGGCGCGGCTCGGGCTCGAGCTGCAGCTCGCTCACGGCCGCGTTGTCCATCACGCGCCGCCAGGTGCTCGGGTCGCGATCGAGCAAGAGCCCGAGGCCGAGTGTGAGTGCGCCGCCATGGGTGACGACGATGACGCGCTCGCCGCGATGGCGCTCCGCGATTTCGCGCAGCGCAGCGGCGATGCGTGTCGCGACGGCGCGCGCCGATTCGCCGCCGCCCGGCTGCCAGTCGGGATCCTGCGCCATGCGCTCGAACAGCCTGTGGTCCCGAATCAGCTCCGTGTACCTGCGGCCTTCCCACTCGCCGAGGTCGTACTCGCACAGGCCCGCATCCGCGCGCACTTCGAGTCCAAGGCGTGCGCCGATCGGCGCGGCGGTGCGCTGCGCGCGGGTGAGCGTGCTCGCGTAGAGCGCGGTGACGTCGCTGCGCGTGCGCGCGAGATGGAGTGCGACGCGATCGGCTTGTCGTTCGCCGTGAGGCGTCAGCAGCGTGTCGGTCGAGCCGTGCCAGAGGCCGCCGGTGTTTGCGGAGGTTTGGCCGTGGCGGACGAGGGTGAGGATGGAGGGCAAGTGAGAGAGCGGCATGAGGGGGAGCACGGTAGCGGGCAGCGCAGCGGCGGCGGGGCCGGGGGCGGCTGCGGCGAATGGCTCACTCGGCCCCTTGGATCATTAGGGGGAGCGGGGGGCGCGATGCTTCGAGCGGACCGCGGGAGACGGAGTTGGGGGCCTCGCTCCGCTTGATTTCGCCGCAGCCGCC
>JANNKN010000291.1:0-12152 GCA_031396315.1 Deltaproteobacteria bacterium | reverse complement strand
GATAAACGAGCGTGAATGCGCGGCGCGCCGACGTCACGTGAATCGGCAAATACGAGCGATTGAGGACTAAGACACTCGAGCTCAGCATCGGCACGGCAACTCTACGTGAAGGCTCCTAAGCCATCAATCGAAGTGTGCAGTCGTGAGCGCGCTCACGACGTGCCGGTCGTCGTCGCTGAGCAGCGTGCGCACGTCGAGCAATACGCGCTCGCCTTGCGTGCGCGCGAGCACCGCCGGTGCGGCGTGGCGGAGCGCGGCCGCGAGCTGCGCCGCGCTCGCGGCCCCGTCCAGTGCGACCGCGAATGACGGCAGCGTGAAGCCGGGCAGCGAACCGCCGCCGACGGGCGCGTCGGTGCGAACCACCGTGACGCGCAGGCCCCGCGGCGCGACCGGCGCGAGCTGTGCAGCAAGCGCGGCCGCGCGCGCTTCCAGCTCGCTCTCCGGCGCGAGCAGCATGCGCAGCGTTGGGATCTCCTGGTAGCGCGCGTCGAGCAGCGCGGTCGCGAGCCAGTCGAGCGCCGCGAGCGTGAGCTTGTCGACGCGCAGTGCACGGGCGAGCGGATTCTTCCGCATCGCCGCGACGCGCTCGGCCGAGCCCAGCACGATGCCTGCTTGCGGGCCGCCGAGCAGCTTGTCGCCCGAGAAGCAGACGATGTCGACGCCAGTTGCGAGCCGCGCGGGTACGTAGGATTCCGCTGGGAAGCCGCGCTCGCGCAGATCGACGAGGGTGCCTGACCCGAGGTCCTCGACGACCGGGACGCCGTGCCGCTTCCCAATCTCTACGAGCTCGGCGAGCGCGACCTCCGCGACGAAGCCGCGCTGCTCGAAGTTCGAGCGATGCACCTTCAGCAGCAGGCCGGTTTGAGCGCTGATCGCGTCCTCGTAGTCGCCGGCGTGGGTGCGGTTCGTCGTGCCGACTTCGACCAGCTTTACCCCTGCGCGGGTGAGGATTTCTGGGACGCGGAAGGAGCCGCCGATTTCAACCAGCTCGCCGCGGGAGACGATCACCTCGCGGCCGCGGGCGAAGGTGTCGAGCGCGAGCAGCACCGCGGCGGCGCAGTTGTTCGCAACGGCTGCCGCGCCGGCGCCGGAGAGCAGGCGCAGCTTGGTTTCGAGCCCCGCGAGCCGGTCGCCGCGTTCGCCGCTCACGAGCTCGAGCTCGAGATCGGTGTAGCGGGCGGCCGCACTCGCTACGGCCTCCGCGGCTGCGTCACCGAGCACCGAGCGGCCCAGGTTCGTGTGCACGACGACGCCCGTCGCGTTCACCACCTGCCGCGGCCGCGCCCCCGCGAGCGCGCGTGCGGCGCGCAGTGCCTCGCCGCGAAAATCCCCAACAGGCTCGCCGGCTTCGGCGCGCCGCCGAGCCTCGGCCAGCGCCATGCGAACCGCTTCGCCTAATGCCCAGCGCGGCAGCGCCGCGCCCGGCCCGGCCGCGAGCTCGCGCAGCAGCCGATCGACCGAGGGCAAAGCACGCCGAGGATCTTGCTCAGGTGCTGCCGATTGCTTGCCGATGCGTGATCCGTTCTTGACCGGCGGGATGCGATCCATGATGCTCCCCAAGTCATTTTGGTCGGCCACAACGGATCCGCTCCCTAAGGGGGCGCCCTCGAAACGGCAGAGTGCCGGAGGGTGCCTGAGAAAACGGGGGGCGGTCCAGGGCGAAACGAAGCGCTGGACGTGAGGCGGGAACCCGCGGAGCGCCAAAGTCGCCCAAGGCCGTAAAGAAACGAAACCCTGAAATGCCCAGTCGATCCAATCGAACCGGCATCGGCCAGCAGCTCGGGAAGCTCTTGCGAGATCCCGTCCGGCCGTGCGACCCCACGTTGGGAATCGCCGCCTCCGCCTGATCCCGCCCCGCCCGGTTCGCGGGCGGTCTCGCTGACAACACCGAGCTCGGCCCACAGCGCTGGAGGCGCATGGTGAACGAGATCGCAGGATCCGTCGCCCTCGTCATCCGGCCCCAGAGACGAGGATGCAGAACGAAATCTTGATCAATGCGACCCCGGGCGAGACCCGTGTCGCGATTCTCGAGAAGAAGCAGTTCATCGAGTTCCACCTCGAGCGAGCGCGCAGCAAGAGCGTGGTCGGGAGCGTGGTCAAAGGCCGGGTGATGCGGGTGCTGCCTGGCATGCAGGCGGCGTTCGTGGACATCGGCCTCGAGAAGGCCGCGTTCCTGTTCGCCGGCGACTACGTCGAGGACATCGAGGAGCTCGACGAGAGTGATGGCCGCGATCGCCAGCGCGGCCGCCGCAATCGGCGCGCGCCTTCGATCGAGACGCTGGTCCGCGAGGGCCAGGAGATCGTCGTGCAGATCGCCAAAGAGCCGATCGGCTCGAAGGGCGCGCGCATCACCTCGCACATCTCGATCGCGGGGCGTCACCTCGTGCTGACGCCCTGGGCGCAGAAGGTGGGCATCTCGCGCAAGATCGACTCCGATCGCGAGCGCCGACGGCTGCGCGACATCGTGCAGCGCGTGAAGCCCGCGGACCTCGGCTTCATCATCCGCACCGCGGGCGAGGGCACGCGCGACGCTGATCTCGAGGCCGACGTCCGCTACCTGACGACCGTCTGGGACGACATCCAGATCCGCAAAGATCAGGTGCGTGCCCCCGCCGTTCTGTACAGCGAGCCGGCCCTCGCGCTGCGCGTGATTCGCGACTTTGCGAACGCAGAGACAAAGCGAATCGTGATCGATTCTCCCAGCGCCCACGCGGAGATGCAGGGTTTCGTCGACCGCTTCGTGGCCGACCCGAAGCCCCGGATCGAGCTCTTCCAAGGGCGCCTTCCGGTGTTCGACGAGTTCGGCATCGAGGAGCAGATCGACACCAACCTCGGCCGCAAGGTCTGGCTGAAATCAGGCGGCTACTTGATCGTCGATCAGAGCGAAGCGCTCACCGCGGTCGACGTGAACACCGGCCGCTTCGTGGGCAAGCGCGACCTCGAAGAGACGGTGCTACGGACCAATCTCGAGGCCGTCCGCGAGATCGTGAATCAGCTCCGCTTCCGCAACATCGGCGGCCTGATCATCCTCGATCTGATCGACATGGAGAGCGCCGAGAACCGCGACAAGGTCTACCGCGCGCTGCAGCAGGAGCTTCGCCAGGACAAGGCGAAGACCAACATCCTGAAGATCTCCGAGCTCGGGCTGGTAGAGATGACCCGCAAGCGGACGCGCGAGAACCTGGTGCAGATGCTGTGCGAGCCCTGCGCGTACTGCGAAGGCAAGGGCTACGTGCTCACGCCGGAGAGCGTCGCGCACAAGGTGCTGCGCGAGATCAAGAAGGATCTGCCGCACTTCGGGGGCCGGCGCGTGATCGTGACCGTGCACCGCTCGGTCGCCGAGCAGCTGATGACCCACGAGCGCGGGAGCCTGCAGGCGCTCGAGCGGGAGCTGGGGCGAGAGATCGAAATCCGCGCCCGGGTGGAGCTGCACCAGGAGCAATTCGAGGTCGTGTCCGCGGGGGAGGGCGAGCCGGTCAGCCTGCCCCTCCCGTGGCTGGCGGACCGGGCGAGCGAGCGTCTGCAGCCGGTGCCCGTGGCAGCCAGGCAAGCGGTCATCTCGCCGATTGCAGCGATCGACTCGACCGAAACCGTCGCCGAGGACGCGCCCCCAGCGCGAGCTCGGGGCGGCTTCCTCGCGATGTCGCTCCTCGACGAAGACGAGGAGGAGGCCCCGAGTGCCCCGTTCCGCGCCGCGAACGGTGAAGATCCGCCCGCTCGGACCCCGGCCCTGGTTGACGGCGAAGGCGAATCTCCGATACTGCCGCGCCTCCGTGAGCAAGAAGAAGGTGTGTGATGTACGCGGTCGTGAAAACAGGCGGATTGCAGGTGCGCGTGACGCCGGGCATGGCAGTGCGCGTCGGCAAGCTCGTGGGTGAGGTCGGCTCCGCCATCGAGTTCGGCGAAGTGCTGCTCGTCGGCGGCGAAGGCGAGCCCAAGGTCGGCAAGCCGCTCGTCTCGGGCGCCAAGGTGCTCGGCACGATCCGAGCTCACGGCCGCGGCGACAAAATCATCATCTTCAAGAGCAAGCGGCGCAAGAACTACCGGCGCAAGCAGGGTCACCGCCAGGACTACACCGAAGTCCAGGTGACCGAGATTCGCGCCTAACCTGACTCGATCACAACAAGCACAAAGCCCGGCAAGCGGCCCAGCGCCGCAAAGCGGCACAGGCCGCGCGCAGTGAGCCGAAGGCGAACGGAGAGTCGTAAGAAATGGCGCACAAAAAAGGCCAAGGCAGCTCCCGCAACGGTCGCGACAGTCAGGGCCAGCGCCGTGGCGTGAAGCGTTACGCGGGTCAAATCGTGAACGCCGGGACGATTTTGGTTCGCCAAGTCGGGACGAAGATTCACCCGGGCCGGAACGTCGGCCTCGGCCGCGACTTCACGTTGTTCGCGCTGATCGACGGCGTCGTGAGCTACGGCCCTTCGAGGGGCCGCCTCGTCGCGAGGGTCGAGCCGGCGGCTTAAGGAGTTCGGAGAGCCCCCTCGCGTCGCGCTGGGTCCTCTCCAGCGAGACGCTTCATGAATCACGAGGGCGATCCTTTCATCGACGAGGCCGTCGTCACCGTTCACGCGGGCGACGGTGGCAACGGCTGCGTCTCGTTTCGGCGCGAGAAGTTCGTGCCGCGCGGCGGGCCCGCTGGCGGGGACGGCGGAAACGGCGGAAGCGTCGTGTTCGTCGCGGACTCGAATCTTTCGACGCTGCTCGACCACAGGTTCCGCCGCACCATCGAGGCGAAGCGCGGCGTCGACGGCGCCGGCAGCAACATGGCCGGCGCGAATTCTCCCGATGAGATCGTGCGCGTGCCCGTCGGCACCGTCATCAGCGCTTCCGACGCCGGCCCGGACGAGCCGCCGCTCGCGGATCTCTCTACAGCGGGGCAGCGTTTCGTCGCGGTGCGCGGCGGCATCGGCGGCTTCGGCAACGCGCGCTTCTCGACGGCGACGCGTCAGATGCCGGACTTCGCGAAACCCGGCACCTCCGGCGAGAGCCGCAAGCTGCGGCTCGCGCTGAAGCTGATCGCGGACATCGGGCTGTTAGGTCTCCCGAACGCGGGGAAATCGACGCTGCTCGCGCGCATTTCTGCTGCGCGCCCGCGCATCGCGGACTATCCGTTCACCACGCTCACGCCGAACCTCGGCGTGGTCAAGCTCGACGATCAGCGCTTCGTCGTCGCCGACATCCCGGGCCTGATCGAAGGCGCGAGCGAGGGCGCCGGCCTCGGCGATCGCTTCCTGCGCCACGTCGAGCGCACGCGCGTGCTGCTTCACCTGCTCGACTGCACCGCGCTGCTCGACGACACGCGCGACGTGCTCGGCGAATACGAGACGATTCGCAAGGAGCTCGCAGCCTACGACACCGCGCTCAGCGACCGGCGCGAGCTCGTGCTGCTGAGCAAGATTGACGCCCTCGGCGATCGCAACGTGCTCGATCCGATTCAGCGCGCGCTCGAGGCGCGGGGCTGCACGGTGCTGCGCGCGTCGGGCGTCAGCGGCGAGGGCATTCCCGAGCTGATTCGGGCGCTCTGGCGCGTGCTCGAAGAGGAGCGCGCGTGAGCGAGCCCGAGCTGCGTCGCGACGCGGCGCGCGCGAAACGCATCGTCGTCAAAGTCGGCAGCGGCACGCTCACCGAGGCGGGTCGCGTGCGCACGCGCGTCGTCTCCGATCTCGCACGCCAGGTCGCGGCGCTCTTCGACGCCGGCCGCGAAGTCGTGGTCGTCTCCTCCGGCGCGATCGCGATCGGCAGCCACACGCTCGGCTGGCCGCAGCCCGGCCGCACGATGCCCGAAAAGCAGGCGGCCGCGGCGGTCGGACAGATCGGCCTCTCGGACGTCTGGCGCAAAGCGATGCGCAAGCGCGGGCGCGAGGCGGCGCAGATCCTCGTGACGCGCTCGGGCCTCGAAGAGCGCGAAGGCTTCCTGAACGCCCGTAACACCTTGGCGAAACTGCTCGAGCTGGGCGTCGTGCCGGTGGTGAACGAGAACGACACGGTCGCGACCGAAGAGATCCGCTTCGGCGACAACGACAACTTGTCCGCGACGATGGTGAGCCTGATTGGCGCGGAATTGCTCGTCATCCTCACGGATGTCGACGGGCTCTTTCACGCGCCTCCCGAAGCGGGAAAGGCGCTGCCGCCGCTCTACGGCGTCGTCGAAAATGTCGAGGAAGTCGAAGCCGCCGCCGGCGGCTCGGGTTCGGCGTTCGGGCGCGGCGGCATGATCACGAAGCTGGAGGCCGCACGCAGCGCGGCGGGCTCGGGTGCCGCCACCGTGCTGTGTCATGGGCGCACGAAAGACGTGCTCGTGCGCGTCGCGAGCGGTGAGCCGCTAGGCACGCTCTTTCGCGCCGGCAACAAGCTGGCAAGCAAGAAGCACCGCATCGCATTCACGGTGAAACCGCGTGGCAGGCTCGTGCTCGACGACGGCGCCGTGCGCGCGCTCACCGAGCGCGGGCGCAGCCTGCTGCCGGCCGGCGTGGTGCGCGTCGAAGGGCGCTTTCAGCGCGGCGACCCGGTCGCGTGCGTCGACGTGCGCGGCCGCGAGTTCGCCCGCGGCCTCGCGAGCTACTCCGCGGACGAAGTCGATCGCATCAAAGGCCTCGCGACGGCGCGCATCCTCGCGATGCTAGGTTTTACGAACGGCGACGAGATCATTCATCGCGATGATCTCG
Source organism: Deltaproteobacteria bacterium (assembly GCA_031396315.1). Classification (GTDB taxonomy): domain Bacteria; phylum Myxococcota_A; class UBA9160; order UBA9160; family UBA6930; genus VGRF01. The sequence continues at coordinate 5,484 of JANNKN010000291.1, read as the reverse complement.
TCGTCCTGCCCGCGCGGGCCTAACAGCTCGCTGCCTCGGGAGGCGCATGACGCTCCAGCACGAGATCGAAGAGCTCGCGAGGCGCGCGAAGGCTGCCGCGCCCGCGGTCGCGAACCTCGGCACGCGCGCGAAGAACGCCTGGTTGCTGCGCTGCGCCGAGCGCCTCGAAGCGGCGAAGCAACGCATTCTCGCCGCGAATCGCGAGGATATGCGCGAGGCCGAGGCGAAGGGCGTCGCCGCGCCGATGGTGAATCGGCTCGATCTCGCGAGCGGGAAGTGGGGCGACATGCTCGACGGCCTGCGCCAAATCGCGCAGCTGCCCGACCCGGTCGGCGAGATCACCGAGTCGCGGGTGCGTCCGAACGGGCTCCGCGTCGGCCGCATGCGCATTCCCCTCGGCGTGATCGGCATCATCTACGAATCGCGCCCGAATGTTACGGTGGACGCCGCCGCGCTCTGCGTGAAGGCGGGCAACGCCGTGATTCTGCGCGGCGGCAGTGAGGCGATCCGCAGCAACCTCGCATTGGCCGAAGAGCTGCGCGGCGCGGCAGCGGACACCGGGCTACCCGAGGCGGCCGTCACGATCGTCGCCACCACCGATCGCGCCGCGATCGATCATCTCATCAAGCTCGACAAATACCTCGACCTGATCATTCCGCGCGGCGGCCCGGCGCTGATCAAGCGCGTGCTCGACGGCGCGCGCGTGCCCGTCATCAAGCACGACGCCGGCGTGTGTCACGTATTTCTCGATGCGAGCGCCGAGCCCGAGATGGCGCGCGCGATCGTGCTCGATTCGAAGCTGAAGCAGATGGCGGTATGCAACGGGCTCGAGACGCTGCTCTGCCACGAGAGCGCAGCGCGCAGCGTGCTGCCGTTCGTGCTGAAGGCACTGCACGAACGAGGCGTCGAGATTCGCGGCTGCGCACGCACGCGCGAAGTGTTCACCGAGGCCGTGAGCGCGGAGGAAGCGGACTGGGCAGCCGAGTACCTCGACAAGATTCTGGCCGTGCGCGTCGTGCGCGATCTCGACGAAGCGATCGCGCACATCCAGCGCTATGGCAGCGATCACACCGAGGTGATCGTCACGAGTGATTATGCGAATGCGCAGGCGTGGACGCGGCGCGTGAACTCCTCGACGGTCGGCGTGAACTGCTCGACCGCGTTCGCCGACGGCTACCGCCTCGGCCTGGGCGCCGAAATCGGCATCAGCACCTCGAAGCTGCACGCCTTTGGGCCGATGGGCCTCGAAGAGTTGACGACGCGCAAGTTCGTGCTGTTCGGGGATGGACAGCTCCGGGAATGAGGGGTCGTCTCGTTGCGGGCGCCGCGTCTCGCGGAGGGCCGGGGGCTGCGGAGCGCAATGGCTCACTCGGCCCGCCTCCGATGCGGCGGCCTTGCAGACGGGCCACGATGCGCGGCGCTTCGCGCGCGCATTCTCGCGGGGCCTCGCTCCGCTTGATTTGCGCTCCGCAGCCCCCGGCCCTCCGCGAGACGCTCCTCGGCGCGAGGAGCAGCTCCTTGCACACTGAGTGGGGAGGGCGACGCCCGCGCGGCGTTGAGCCGCGCTGGCGTCGTTGCGTGCGAGTTTCTTCGCTCGCACTTCGGGGAGTGCGCGGGGCGCCTTCCTGCAGCACGAGATGACACCACCAGTGGAACGCGTCGGCGTTTTTGGCGGCACGTTCAACCCGATTCACGTCGGGCATCTCCATGCGGCTGAGCAGGTGCTCGCGAAGCTCGGCCTGGCGCGCATCGTGTTCGTGCCCGCGGCAGACCCGCCGTTGAAGCGCGGCGGCGGTGAGGTGATTGCGCCCGCCGCGCTGCGCCTCGGCTGGGTGCAGGCCGCCCTGCGAGGCCATCCGTCGTTCACGTCGGACGCTCTCGAGCTGCACCGCGCGGGCCCCTCGTACACGGTCGACACGCTGCGCGCGCTGCGCGTCAAGCTCGCGCCCGCGAGGCTCGTGTTCATCGTCGGAGAGGATGCCTTCGCCGAGCTCGACGCCTGGCGCGAGCCGGCTGCGCTGCTAACCCTCGCCGACTTCGCAGTGATGACTCGCCCTCCCGGCCTCGGGAAGCCGCTGCGCAGCCTGATCTCCGAGGCGCTCGCCGCGCACATCGAGTGGGCTGCGGACGGCGAGAGCGGGCTGCACCGCACCGCGAAGACGAGCGTCGCTCGCGTTCACATCACCGCGCTCGACGTCTCGGCCACCGACATCCGCCGCCGTATCCGAACCCACGAGCCCGTGCGCTACCTCCTCCCCGAAGCGGTGCACGACGCGGTGATCGAGAGCGGGGCCTACGAAACGACATGACGAATCAAGACGAACCGACGACCCCCCCGGCCCCTGAGAAGCTTCCGCCCGACCCGGATCAGCGTGCGCGCGCGCGCGTGCTCGCGAACGCGGCCCAGGGCCGCATGGCCGACGACCTGATCGCACTCGACATGCGCGGCCTCACGTCGCTCGCGGACACGTTCTTGATCGCGTCGGGCAGCTCCGACCGCCAAGTGCGCGCGATCGCCGACGCCGTGCTCGACGCCGCGCGCGAAGCGGGCATCCGCACACTCGGTCACGAAGGCCTCGCCGAGGGCCGCTGGGCTCTGCTCGACTTCGGCGATGCGATCTTCCACATCTTCCACGAAGACGTGCGCGGGCATTATGACCTCGAGCGCTTGTGGTCGGACGCACCCCTGCTGGAACTCGAGCCCGAGGTGACGCCGCGCAAGGTGAAGGCATGACTCGCGGGCCCGTGCTGTTGGTGGTGCTCGACGGCTTCGGCATCGGCGACGGCGGCCCGGCGGATTCGACCGCGGTGGCGCACGCACCCTTTCTCGCGCGCGCACGCCGCGAGTTCCCGATGGCGAAGCTCGAGACCTCGGGCGCAGCGGTGGGCCTTCCGCCCGGACAGATGGGCAACTCCGAAGTCGGGCACATGACGCTCGGCGCGGGCCGCATCATCGACATGGACATGACGCGCATCACGAAGGCGCTCGCGAACGGCGGCGCCGCGCGCGTGCCGGAGATCGCGAGCGCGGTTGCCGCGGCGCGGGCGGGTCGCGGGCGCATCCACTTGTTGGGGCTCGTCTCGGACGGCGGCGTGCACAGTCATCAGGATCACCTCGAAGCGCTGATCGCGTACTGCGCTTCTCAGGCGGTCGTGCCGATCGTGCACGCCTTCCTCGACGGCCGCGATACGCCGCCGCGCTCGGCCGAGAGCTACCTCGCGCGCCTCGCGCCGCACGTTGCGCGCGCGGGCGGAAAAATTGCGACGGTGATCGGCCGCTATTGGGCGATGGATCGCGACCACCGCTGGGAACGCATCCAGCGCGCCTACGACGCGATCGTGCTCGCGCAGGGCAAGCGTGCGCCCGACGCGCTGGCCGCGATCGCGCAGTCTTACGCGCAGGACGTGGGCGACGAGTTCTTCGAGCCGACCGTGATTGCTGGCGGCGAACCGCTCGCGGACGGCGACGTCGCGCTGTTCTTCAACTATCGCGCCGATCGCGCGCGCGAGCTCACCTGCGCGCTCGCGAGCGTGTGCGAGGAGCGCTTCGCCGCGAACCTGACGCGCGCGCGCGTGCCGAGACTCGCGCGCTTCGTGTGCCTGAGCGAGTACGACGCCGCGTTCGGGCTGCCGCTCGCCTTCACCTCGGAGATGCCGAAGCAGATCCTCGCCGAGCTGCTCGCCGCCCGTGGCCTCGCGCAGCTGCGCGTCGCAGAGACCGAGAAGTACGCGCACGTCACGTTCTTCTTCAATTGCGGCCTCGAGCAGCCGTTCCCCGGCGAAGATCGAGTGCTCGTGCCGTCGCCGCGCGACGTGCCGACCTACGACCACAAGCCCGAGATGAGCGCGCAGCTCGTTACTGAGAAGCTGCTCGCAGGCATTGCGGACGAGCACTACGCGTTCATCCTCGTGAACTTCGCGAACCCCGACATGCTCGGGCACACGGGCATCCTGGCTGCCGCGGTGAAAGCGGTGGAGACGATCGACGCGTGCCTCGAGCGAGTCGTCGAGGCGGTGCTCGCGCGCGACGGCGACGCACTGATTACGGCCGACCACGGGAACTGCGAGCAGATGGTCGACCCCGTCAGCGGCGGGCCGCACACTGCACACACCACGAACCCCGTGCCGATCTGGTGGGCGACGCGCCACGCACGCGGCCGAAAGCTCCGGGACGGCGGACTCGCCGACGTCGCGCCTACGCTCTGCGCGCTGCTCGAGATTCCACAGCCCGCGGAGATGACCGGCCGAAACCTAATCATCGGCGGATGACTGCCCGCTCCGTTTTTCCAGGCTCACCCCCCGCTTTGGTCCCGCGAAGGCACACATGCTGCTTCGCGATCTGCTCGACCTCTTCCTGCCGCCAATCTGCGGCGAATGCGGCAGCGCGACCGAGGGCGCGCCACTTTGCGCGCGCTGCGACGAGCCGCCGTGCGATCCGTTGCCCGAGCCGCCGCGGCCGCTCGCGTCGTGGCACGCGGGCGTCTCCTACGAAGGCCGCGCGGCCGAATGGATCAAGCGCTTCAAGTACCCGCAGCCCGGCTTTCGCGGCCTCGATCCCGCGGCGGATGGCGTCGCGATCGCATGGGTGCTGCGCTCGGCCCGCGCGCTCGGCGGCGCGACCGACGCGATCGTGCCCGTACCGCTCCATCCGCGTCGCCTGCGCGAGCGCGGCTTCAGCCCGCCCGCGGTGCTCGCTCGCAGCGTCGCGCGCGCGCTGAACGCACGCTTCGAGCCCGCGTTGCTGGAGCGCGTGCGCGATACGCCGAGCCAGGTCGCGCTGAACCGCGCCGCACGCCGCCGCAACGTCACGGGCGCCTTCGCCGCCCGCGGCCGCGCGCCCGAGCGCGTATGGCTCGTCGACGACGTCGTCACCACCGGCGCAACGCTCGCTGCAGCCGCACGCAGCCTGCGCCGCGCCGGCGCACGCGAGATCCACGCCCTCGCCGCCGCATATCGCCCGCTCGGCGCGCGTTGAAACGCCCCGCGCCCGCGGCTAAGAACCCACTCCCGCAACGACCCGTTCCGCTTCGAGGAGACTCGCGATGGCATCGATCACCAAGCCGCTCACGCTCAAACACCAGTCCAACCTGAGCGAAGACGTCGAAGACATCACCTTCAGCCCCGGCGACGCCATCACAGTTCTCAAAGAATGGGACACCTCATTCCTCGTAAAAAACGGCGACGGCAAGCTGTTCAACGTGCCGAAGGATGCGGTCGCGAGATAGTCCCGCGCGCGTCCCCGCGCCGCGCATCCGTCGCTGCTCGACCTCCGAAAACGAAGCGAGAGCGCCTCGACGGCGCTCTCGCTTCGCTCTCCCCTTCTCTCGCCGACCGAGCGACAACCCGCCGGCGCAGGGGCGTGGCAGTCGCGGAGGCGAGGCCAGGCGCAGGCCGCACCCAACCAAGAAACACCTCGAAGCGTCTGCCTACCGCGAAGCCCCTTGACCCCAACCCGTCACGCGCGCGGCCGAGCGCCGAGCCGCA
>JANNKN010000289.1:0-23631 GCA_031396315.1 Deltaproteobacteria bacterium | reverse complement strand
GTTCGGTTGACAATACGCGCACCCCTATCCGCTCAAGGGTTCCGTCTCAACTCTCTGGAGTCACGCATGTCGTCCCGCTCGCTTTGGCTTCGCCGCGTTCTGGCTTCCGCACTCGTTGCCGCGGCGCCGCTCGCGCTCGCTTCGGCTGCGTTCTCGCAGGCGCAGCCGACGGGCGTTCAGAACGCTGGCTTCGAGGCGGGCGCCGCCGGTGCCGCCCCGCCCGCCTGGACGTTGATCGCGGACGACGCGGTCACGACGGTTGTTGCGGAGGGGCCGACGCAGTTCCCGATCTATCGCGACAAGGGGATTACGGTGACGCCCTATCGCGGTGCGAAGGCGCTGCGCATCGGTGTCCCGCGCGGCCTTCGCGCCAATCAGCCGAACGGGGAGAGCCTCGTCGCGCAGACGTTCTCGTCGACGTCGCCGCGGCTGTTGATCGCGGCGCGCTTCTTCTCGTGGGAGCGGCTCGGCGGCGACAAGTTCGTGGTCCAGTTGATCGACGCGTCGAATCCGTCGGCGCAGTTCACGCTCGCAGATGCGATCACCAATCTCCCGTTCTCGCTGCCGCTCCCCGGCGCGGCGCCCGCGGTCTGCAGCAAGACGCCGTGTGAGCTTCCGGTGCGCATGAACGGCAGCAACCCGATGCTCGACAGCGGCTGGCGCACGATCGAGATCAGCGGCCTGCCGACGGACGGCCGCCCGCTCACACTGCGCCTCGGCATGCTCGCGAACAGCGGAAAGGCGAGCTGGGCGTATTTCGACGAAGCGCGCAGGCCGCCCGTCGCGCGCATGACGATCTCGCCCGCGAGCCGGCAGCTCGAAGGCGACTTCGTGTTCTTCGACTGCACGGGCTCCTCGTTCGACGAGGGCGGCGAGCTCAGCTGCCAGTGGAGCGTGAGCGGCGCGACGGTCTCCCCGCGCTCCGTGACGGGTCCCTACGCGATCTTCAACTTCCCCGAGAGCGATCCGTCGCTGCTCGTCACGCTCACGGTCTTCGACGGCGTCTCGAGCGCGGCGACGTCGAGCGACTTCGTGGCCGCGGGCGCGCTCTCGGTCGAGAACGCGCCGCCGATCGTGAAGGCGCTCAATCTCGAAATCCCGCAAGGTGGCAGCGGCGAAGCGCTCTGCCGCTATCTCGATTTTGGTGTGCTCGACACGCACGCCGTCACGCTCCAGGTCGGCGGCGCGACGCTGCCGACGACGCTCGTGACGGAGAACGAGCAGGCCTACGCGACGGGCGTCGCGCGCGCGCACTTCGACGCGAGCGCACTGCCGCCGGGCGACGTGCTCGGTAGCTGCACCGTGCGCGACGATGAAGGCGCGAGCGCCAGCTCGCAGTTCATCGTGCGCGTACTCGCGCCGACGATCGGGCGCGCGGAGCCGGCGAATGATTCTTCGAGCACCGCGCCCGTGCTCGCCGCGGGCTGGAGCTATGCGTTCGATCTCGGCACGCCGCGCGACGTCGATGTGTTCGAAGTGAGGCTCGCCAATGGGGGTGCGCTGCCTGCGAACAGCGAGGTCGAGATCTCGCTCGCTGCGCCGGCCGACTACGACCTGATCGTGTTGAGCCGCGCGCCGGGCCTCACGGTGTTCGAGGGCCAGGCGCTGAAGACGAGCCCGTTCCTCAACAGCCCGTTCTTGAACTCGCCGTTCTTGAACTCCCCATTCCTGAATTCTCCGTTCTTGAACTCGCCGTTCCTGAACTCCCCGTTCTTGAACAGCCCGTTCCTGAATTCGCCCTTCCTCAACTCGCCCTTTCTCAACAGCCCGTTCCTGAACTCCCCGTTCCTGAATAGTCCCTTGACGTTCGGCGAGATTCCGCTCTCGCAGCTCGCGGGTGCGCCGGGCGGCAGCACGATCTCCGCCTCGGACATCGGCCTCGACGAGCTGGGTTCGTTCGACGTCGCCGACCTGCAGGACGAGAGCCTCGTGGTGAAGGCGATCTCGGCGCGGCTCGGGCAGGCCGAGGAGCGCACCTTAGTGCGCGTCGGACCCGACGAGACCGCGCTCTACGTCGCGGTCGTCTCGCACGACGGCGGCTTCAGCTCGGCGCCGTTCCAGCTCGCGCTGCAGGTGTCGACGCCGCTCGATCGCGAAGCGCGCCTCGGCGCGAACTGTATTGCGACAGCGCGCGTGCCGGCAGCGCTCGCGACTTCTTCGCTCGAGGTCCTTCATCCGGGGCCCGGTTCGCCGAAGTCGATCGGTGTGATTCAGCGCCAGCGCTTCCAGCTCGCCTACGGGATGAGCGACGCTGCCTTCGCCGCCTGGGTCGCGCAGATCGCGCCTGCCCTCGACCACCCCGATCTCGCGATGCGCCTCGTCTCGGTGCCGAGCACGCTGTTCAACGCCGCGGACGTCTCGCCCTGTAATGTGGCGGCGCAGAACGCGGTCGCGCAGCAAGTGAAGGCGCTCATCCAGAGCGAGCTCGCGGCGGCGCCCTCCGGCACGTCGATCGTGATCTTCGGCGACCAGGCGGTGATCCCGCACTACGCCGAGACCGACGGCACCGACATCGCGAACGAGCGCTTCTACGGCGGTGATGCGCTCGTGCGCGAGGATTCCCCGCTCGCGGCGACGATCGCTGGCGGCTTCAACCTCACCGACGCGTTCTACAGCGCTCCTGGCCTCCCGTTCGGCGGCCGCAAGCTGTGGGTCGAGCAGGTTCCGGTCGGCCGCTTCGCGAAGCACCCGACCGACATCGCTGACGAGCTCGCGTCGTTCGTCGCGCGCTCGGGCAGGCTCGACGTCGGCAGCGCGCTTGCGACCGGCTACGACTTCTTCGTCGACGGCACTGCGCGCACCGAGCAGGTGCTACGGACGCTCGCGCCGGCCACACGCAGCCTGAACAACGACTTCTGGACCGCGCAGGATCTGCGCTGTGAAGCGTTCGGTACGCCGCCGCCCAACACGGATGACGTGTGCGAGATCCCGACGGCCGCGGTCGTGAATCTCCACGGCACGCACTTCGCGGGCCTCTCGGCGAACGGGTTCAACACCGGCAACTTCGCGGACTTCGTCGATACGACCGATCTCTACGGACGGCTCGGAGAAACGCTGACCGCGTCGATCGGTTGCCACACGGGCCTCGACGTTCCGAAGAGCTGGTCGATTCCGCAGGCGTTCGGCCTCAGTGTCGATCCGGCTTCCGATTGGGCGCAACAAGCGGGCATCCAGATCCGGCCGATCAACTACGGCATCGGCCACACGGACTTCGCCGATCGCGGCACCGAGGGCCTCCTCACGGAGGTGATGCGCCGCGCGGCGGGCGGCCTCACGCTCGGCGAGGCGCTGGTGGCGGCGAAGTCGAGCTACCTGCTCGCACTGCGCCAGGTCGACGTGTATGACGAAGACTCGGTGATCTCGCTTGCGCTGCTCGGTTTGCCGCAATGGCGAATCGCGGCACCCGGTTCGGCGACGCCGGCCGCGCCCGCACCCGTGAACCCGCCGTCGACGCCGTTCGGTTCGCTTCGGCTCACGCTTCGCGAGCTCGGCGCCTCCTCGACGGTGGACGCCTCGGTCGCGCGCGTCACGACGCCACGCGGTGAGTACTTCACGCTCAATGGAAACTCCGACGCCCCCCAGGCGCGCGCCATCCAGGGCACGCTGCGGTTGTTCAGCGATCGTCCGGCGCTCGGAACCCGCGTCCACGACGTGGCGTTGCGCGGCGGCAACTACACCGTGATCCCCGGCTTCGACCCGGTGATCGCGACCTTCACGCAGGAGTGGCTCAAGTCGCAGCCCGAGCCGAAGGCCTGCGTCGACACGTTGTCGCCGACGCAGATTGGCACGGTCAACTCGATCGACGTCGGCGGCCAAACGCTGCAGACGCTGCTCTTCACCGGCACGCAGTTCGAGTGCACGGTTCCGGCCGCGGCGCAGGGCACCGCCACAGTCGTCGGCGATGCGCGCGTGTTCAGCTCTGCCACGATCGAGGCGCTGCACCCGGTCGCGAGTGCGTTCGACGCGGATTTCATCCCGCCGCGCGTCACGCGGCAGGACGTGATCGCGAACCCGAGCAGCGGTGACGTCACCCTCACCGTCGACGCGACCGATGCGAGCGGCCTGCGCGAGGTGATCGCGCTGGTCTACGAGGATCTCGACAACCTGCCGGGCGGCCCTGGCCGCGCGGTTGCGTTCTCGACCGGCAACATCCTCAACGCGAGCGGACCGTTCTCACTCACGCTGACGGGCGCGCTCGGCAAGCTGATCTCGATCCAGTACGTGGATGGCGCCGGCAACGTCCTGCTGAAGAGCTTCAAGGGCAAGCTGTTCGAGGCGATTCCGGTGGACATTCAGACGAGCGTGTTCTCGACCGCGGGCTTGACCACGATCAGCGTGCGCATCGGCGCCTTCGCCACGCTCGCGGCTCCGGTGCTGGAGGTCGACTTCGGCGACGGCAGCCAGCTGTTCCTGCCGCTGACCGATGCCAACGGCAACCCGATGCCGAACGTCCAGCTCCAGCCGGACGGCTCCGCGATCGTGACGGTCGACCACGATTACACCGGTGCCAGCGGAAACGCGTTCACGGTGGTCGCACGCGTCAGCGCCCAGGGAGCCGGCGGAACGGACACGCAAGTGCTCTACAACTGCGGGGATCCGCTCGGCGACTTCGAGAACCCGAGCGCCGATCTGGTTTCGTGCAGCTCCGCGGCGGTGAACGGGGCCGCCAGCTTCGACCTGAACGTGGCCGCCGCGCCGGCCACGGCGGACTTCCGCTACCGCGTCTACTTCCCGGGGCTCGGCACGGAGCTCTTCCTGAGCGGCGCTGATGTCTTCCCGGCGGGCGCGACGTTCAGCCTCCTGCCGACCGGCGTACGCCTGACGGCGCCGGCCAGCGCGATCGGCTGGGATGGTGTGAGCCCGCTCGACTTCCGCGTCGAGACGCTTCGCCGGGTGGGCGGCGCGCTCGCGGATTCGACGCTCGACTTCACGCTGACGCCATAACAAACGCGGCGCGTCGGGGGGCCCACTCCCGGCGCGTCGCGTTTGCCGCCGTACTCCCTATCTTGCGGGCCGTGCGAGATCTCCCGAGCGGCACGGTCACTCTTCTCCTGACGGACATCGAAGGTTCCACGCGGCTCCTTCACCGTCTCGGGGACCGCTACGCCGAGACGCTCGGCGCGCACCGCGAGCTGATGCGTGCAGCGTTCGCGCGCCACGGCGGCGCGGAGGTGGACACGCAGGGCGACGCGTTCTTCGTGGCATTCCCCGATGCGCTGGCGTGCCTGCGCGCGACCGTCGAGTGCCAGCGCTCGCACGCTGCCTACGTGTGGCCCGAGGGCGCGCAGGTGCGCGTGCGCATGGGCGCGCACACCGGTGAGCCGTCGCGCACCGAGGAAGGCTACGTGGGCATGGACGTGCACACCACGGCGCGCATCTGCTCCGCGGGACACGGCGGGCAAATTCTCATCTCGGACGCTACGGCCGAGCGGGTGAGTGAGGCGCTCGCGGCGGCCGGGCTCACGCTCCGTGATCTCGGCGAGAATCGGCTGAAGGACATCGCGACGCCGCAGCGGCTCTATCAGATCGTCATCCCCGAGCTGCCGTCGGATTTTCCGCCGCTGCGCACGCAGGCGACGCGACCCAATAATCTTCCGACGCCGCCGACGCCGTTCATCGGGCGCGCGCACGAGGTCGCTGCCGTGCGCGATCTCGTGCTGCGCGGCGACGTGCGCGTGGTGACGCTCACGGGCCCCGGCGGCACGGGCAAGAGCCGCCTCGCGCTGCGCACCGCGAACGAGCTGCTGCATCGCTTCGCCGACGGCGTCTTCTACGTGGCGCTCGGCACGCTGCGCAGCGCGCGGCTCGTGCCGTCCGCGATCGCGAAGGCGCTGGGTGTGCGCGAGCAGCGCGGCGCAACGCTGGTGGAGGCGATCGCCGAGCACCTGCGCGACAAGGATTTGCTGCTCGTGCTCGACGATTCCGAGCGCGTTCGCGCCGGCGCGCGCGAGGTCGCGGAGCTGTTGCGGGCGTGCCCGCGCCTCAAGGTGCTCGCGACCAGCCGCGAGCCGCTGCGCCTGCTCGCGGAGCACGAGGTGCCGGTCGCACCGCTCGGTGTGCCGGAGCGCGGCGGCAAGGCGCGCTTCGCCGAGATCGCACAAAGCGAAGCAGTGCGGCTGTTCGTCGACCGGGCGGAGTCGGTGCGCGCGGGCTTCACGCTGAGCCTGGAGAACGCACCGGCCGTCGCTGAGATCTGCCGCCGGCTCGACGGCTTGCCGCTCGCGATCGAGCTCGCCGCCGCGCGCGCGCGCAGCTACGACCCCGCCGAGCTGCTGATTGCGCTCTCGAGCCGGCTCAGCGTGCTCACGGATGGGCCGGTCGACCTGCCCGAGCGCCAGCAGACGCTGCGCGACGCGATCGCCTGGAGCTACGACTTGCTCGAGCCCGCGGAGAAGGTCGTCTTCAATCGTCTCGGCGTGTTCGTCGGCGGCTGCACGCGAGCCGCGGCCTTCGAGGTTTGCGACCCGAACGGCGAGCTCTCGCTCGAGGCTTCGCTCGCGAGCCTCGCGGCCAAGAGCCTGATCACTCTCGGCTTCGCGCGAGGCGAGGGACCTAATAAAGTAGTCCGCAGCGGAGACGAGAGCGATGCCGTGCGCTTCGTCATGCTCGACACGCTGCGCGAGTTCGCGAACGAACAGCTCGACGCCGCGAGCGAGGGCGCTCTGTTGCGCGAGCGGCATCGCGCGTGGTGCCTCGCGCTCGCGGAGCGCGCGGAGCCGCAGCTGCGCGGCACGGAATCGAGCGCGTGGCTCGACCGCCTCGAGCGCGAGCACGACAATCTGCGCGCTGCGATCGCCGGCGCGCTGGAGGCGCGCATCCCCGAGCTCTCGCTGCGGCTCGGCGCCGCGCTCTGGTTCTATTGGTATCAGCATGGGCATTGGAGCGAGGGCCGCGAGTGGCTCGAGCGCGCGCTCGAACGCGGCGCGTCGAGCGCGCCGCGCCTGCGTGCCCAGGCGCTCTATGGCGTGGCAGATCTCGCGCGGCATCAGGACCAAACCGAAGAGGCGCTCGCCGCGTGCGAGGACGCGCTCGCGCTGTTCCGCGAGAGCGGCGACGACACGGGCATCGCGCGCGCGCAGAGCCAGCTCGGCTACATCCGCCAGGTACGCGGCGAAACCCAGGAGGCCGCGCTCGCGCTCGCCGACGCGCTCGCGGTGTTCCGCCGGCTGGGCGATCTCGAGCGCATCTCGTTCACACTCGTCGGCCTCGGCGCGCTCGCGCACCTCGCCGGCGATCTCGACGACGCCTGCGCTCATTATGAGGAGAGCCTCGAGATCGGACGCAAGCTCGGCGACGCGAACGCCACGGCGACCGCACTCGTGAACCTCGGCGAAGTCGTCCAGCAACAAGGCGATGGCGCGCGCGCGGCCTCGCTCTATGGCGAGAGCCTCGCGCTGTACGCGCGCCTCGGGCACCGCGTCGCGATCGCCTATTGCCTCGAGCAGATCGGCAGCCTGAGCGCGCTGGCGGGTCAGGCCGAGCGGGCAGCGCGCCTGCTCGGCGGCGCCGCGGCGCTGCGCACGGAGATCGGCGCGCCGATCCAGGCCTTCAACCGCGGGCGCTACGACGAGGAACTGGCCGCGCTGCGCGCCGCGCTGGGTGAGCGCTTCGACGCAATCTGGGCGGAAGGCGGGGAGCTCCCGCGCGATGAGGTCGTGAAGCTGGCGCTCGCGTAGGCTGCCGGCGCGCGGTTGACGCGCAGCACTGCTGCGGGGCAGTCTCGCGCGGCGCGAGTTGTTGCGGTGGCGCGCGGAGGGCGGCGAGTTGGCAAACGACACGGAGCAACGCGAACGCAGCGCGGGTCTGCGTGGTTTCGCAGTGCTGCTCGTGCTCGCGGTGCTGTTGCTCGCGCTCGCGAGCTGGCTCGAAGGCAGCGCCGCGTGGCGCCATCCGCTGCTCTGGCTCGGCTCGCTCGATTCGGCTGCCGCGCTCGCGGTGTTGGCGGGCTCCGCGCAAATCGTCGCCGGCGTGCTCGCGATTTTGATTACGGTGGTCGCGATCGTGATCGAGCTCGCCGCGACTCGCTACACGCACCGCATCACCGAGCTGTTCGTGCGCGACCGCGTGAACGTCTCGGTGATGGCGTTCTTCGTGCTGACGACGGTGTTGTGCGTGTGGCTCGCAGTCGCGCTCTCCGGCGAGGTCGGCGCCGTGCCCCTGTTGCCGCGCGGCGGCTTCCTGCTCGCGATGGGCATGATGACGGCGTGCCTGCTGATGCTGCTGCCGTACTTCGCCTACGTATTCCACTTCGTTTCGCCGCATCAGGTGATCCGTCGCATCCGCACCGACTCGCTGGCTCGCGTGCGCGGCGCGCGAGAGAGCAGCGTGCGCGAGGCGAAGCGTGCGGTCGTGGAAGCGGTCGAAGAGCTCGAGGACGTCGCGCGCAGCGCCATGCAGCACAGCGATCGCGGCATCGCGATGGCAGCGGTCGAGGCGCTCGTCGATCTGCTAGCCGATGTGACGCGCTTGCGCGGCGAGCTGCCGCGCGAGTGGTTCGTGGTCGATGAGGCGATCGCGCGCGACGCGGATTTCGTCGCGATGTCGGCGCCCGCGATCGAGGAAGTCGCGCGTGAAGGCACGTGGTTCGAGGCGAAGATCCTGCGCCAGTGCCTCGCGCTGTTCGGCGACGCCGTAGGTAGCGCGCGCGACGTCGCGAGCATGATCGCGATCCACACGCGCCGCCTCGCCGAGAGCAACGCACTCACACACCCGCCGCTGATCGAGCAGTGCCAGCGCGCGTTCCACAGCTATCTACGCGCCGCGATCAACGCGCGCGACCCGCGCACGGCTTATTACGTGCTGCACCAATACCGCCTGCTCGGCGAGGACTTGCTCGCGAAAGGGCTCGAGCCCGCGGCGCTCGAAGTCGCGAGCCGCATCCGCTTCTACGGGCGGCTCGCGAGCGCGAGCGAGCTGCCGTTCTTGCTGGAGGTCGCGGCCTACGACCTCGCGCACATGGTCGAAGCCGCAGCGGACAAGGCGACCGCGCGCGACGCGCTACTCGAGGTGCTGCTCGCGATCGACCACGAGGGCGCCGAGAACCTGCTCGGCGTGCGGCGCGCGCAGATCCAGCTCGCGACGTTCTTCCTCGCGCGCGGCGAAGAGGCGCCGGCTCGGCGCATCGCGAGCGATCTCGCGGGCGAGCGCCGCGGCCTCCTGCTCACCGCGCGCGAAGAGCTCGAGCGCGAAGTCTCCGCCCATTATTGGGAGATCACGGACCGCGGCTCGAACTTCGCGTACCTGCCGCCCGAGCGGCGCGAGAAGCTCCCGCAGTTCTTCGCGTGGCTGCTGCAGGGCGCGCGCGCACCGGCTGCCGAGGCCTAGCCGCGATGGCGGCGAAGCGCACGTCCAAGCTGCGCCCTGCGAAGCGCGCCGCGCCGGACACGGGTACCTCCTCGTACGAGCGCATCTGGCGCGTCGCTGCGCGCATCCCGCGCGGGCGAGTCACCACTTACGGGCAGCTCGCAGAATTGGCGGGCTTGCCTCGCGCTGCGCGTCAGGCGGGCTACGCGATGCACGCGCTGCCGAGCGGCTCGCGCGTGCCGTGGCAGCGCGTCGTGAACGCGCGCGGCGAGCTCAGCCCGCGCAGCGATCCCGGCGGAGAGCTCGTGCAGCGTGTGCTGCTCGAGCGCGAGGGCGTGCGCTTCGACGCCCGCGGCCGCATCGACCTGGCTGCGTACGGCTGGCGACCGCGCGCGAAATAGCGGAGCAGTTTCAGCCGGTTGTAGGCGAATCTGCGCCCCGCGTGAATTGGATACTGAACTACTAATCCGAAACGAATTAGTAGTCCGGTATAACATTGGGCCATGCACCTCCCTGCTTCGCCCCCGCGCTGGAAGGCCCAACTCACGTTCCGGGATCCCGCGCTCGTCTCGCGGGTCGTGGATGCAGGGCAGGGGGGGCTCGTAAACGGGCGGTACGTCCACTGGGACAAACTTCGATTTCTGAAGCCGCCGAAAGGGCTGACGCTCGAGCAGTGGTGGGCCGCGTTGAAACTCTCGCGGTCCGGGATGTTACGGGCGACGCCTCTCACGGACACGCACGGCGGCGTTTTTCGTTACGCGATGGTCGATCCGCTGTTCGCATACCTCCATCAGATCGATCGCGACGCGAGCGGGAGGATCGAGATTGCCGAGGAGGTGACGAACCCCGATTCCCGGGATCGATACATCGTCAACTCGTTGATCGAGGAGTCGATCACATCGAGCCAACTCGAGGGCGCGGCGACCACGTCGCCCGTCGCGAAGGAGATGCTCCGATCCGGGCGTGGAGCCCGGACCCCCGGCGAGCGCATGATTCGCAACAACTACGAGGCGATGAGTTTCGTGCGCTCGCTCGTCGGCAAGCCGATCAGCGCGGAGCGAATCTTCGAGCTCCATCGAATCGTCACGCGAGACACGCTCTCGGATCAGGGTGCTGCAGGCCGGCTTCGTCGCTCCGACGAGCCCATCGTGGTCGCAGACGCCACGGGAGCGACGATTCACGTTCCGCCGCCGGCCAAGCTGCTCGCGAAGCGCATGGCTCAGATGTGCGAATTCGCCAATGAGAAGTCGAGCGAGCCGTTCTTCCATCCCTTGCTTCGCGCGATCACGCTCCACTTCTGGCTGGGTTTCGATCATCCGTTCGTCGACGGGAACGGCCGAACCGCTCGAGCGGTCTTCTATTGGGCGATGCTCAACAGCGGATATTGGCTGACCGAATTCATCTCGATCTCGAAAATCTTGCGCGCTGCACCCGCGAAGTATCCGAGGTCTTTTCTCCATACCGAGACGGACGAAAACGATCTCACGTATTTCGTGCTTTATCAGCTGTCCGTGCTGAGTCGCGCGATTGCGGAGCTGCACGCTCACCTCCGACAGCAGGCGAGCGAGCTACGCGCGACCGAGCGGCTTCTCGAGCAGCACGAGTCCCTGAATCCCCGTCAGCTCGCCCTCTTGAGCCACGCCATCAAGCATCCGGGCTTCAACTACACGATCCGATCCCATCAAAGCAGCCACCGCGTCGTCTATCAAACCGCCCGAGCCGACCTGCTCGATTTGAAGGCCAGATCGCTCCTCGAGATGCGGAAGCGAGGGACAGTCCTCGTTTTCTCGCCGGCGCCCGACCTTCGCTCGCGGTTTCAACGCCGCTCGAGATGACGGTGGCAACGCTCCTCCCGCGCCGCCGTCAGTCCGCGGCTGAGCGTGCGGTTTCGCGGCGTATTCGCAGGGCTGTGCTGGGGTCGCCCGCCCGGTCTGGCCGGCGCTAAGGTGCTCGCCCCATGCGACACCTCCCGCGCCTCGCCTGTCTCGCCGTCTCGCTCGCACTCGCCGCGCCCGCACTCGCGCAAGACGCCCTCGCGGGCTTGATCGAGGAGAAGCAAGCGCCCGTCGCCGACGACGCGCTGCTACTCGAAGGCATCGCGGCGCAAGTCGGTTCGGAAATCGTGCTCGTCTCCGAGGTGCGCGATCTCGCCGCGCCGATGAACGCGCGCGCGAAGGCAGCCGGCGCGACGGACAAGGACCTGCGCATGATCGAGGCGCAGGCGCTCGAGCGGCTGATCGAGAAGGCGCTGCTGCGGCTGGTCGTGAAGCGCGCCGAGCTGCAGGCGAGCGACGAGGAGATCGACGGCACGATCGCCGAGATCGCCTCCGACAACGGCATCACGCCCGACCAACTGCGCGCGAGCGTCGAGGCGCAGGGCCTCCCGTACTCGGCCTACCGCGACCGCATCAAGGGCGAGATCGAGCACTCGAAAGTCGTGAACGGGGTAATCGGCTCGCGCATCGAGATCAAGCCGGAAGAAGTTCAGGAGATTTATCAGCGCGAGTTCGCGTCGCGGCCGCAGGGGGGTGACGAGTTTCACGTGCGCAGCTTCGTGGTCACCCCGCCGACCCCGGGCGAGAAAGACTCGTCGTGCGCGCGCGTGCGCGAGGCGCGCGGCCGCGTCGCCGCAGGCGAGGAACTGCTCGATGTCGCGAATGGACTCGCGACGATGGATCCCGAGCTCGGTTGGGTACACGAGACGCAGCTTGCGCCGTGGCTCGAAGCGGCGGTGCGGCCGCTGACCGCCGGGCAGCTCAGTGAGGTGACCGACGAGCCCTTCGGCTGCGTGTTCGTGCAGCTGCTCGAGCGGCGCAGCGTGCAGCCCGTCGCGCTCGAGGACGCGCAGCGCGCGATCACCAACAAGCTCTACTCGGAGCGGTTGCAGGGCGAGTACGGCAAGTTCATCGAAGAGATTCGCTCGCACACGTACATCGAGCGCAAAGGCACGGTCGCGAGCATCGAGGAATTCGAGGCCGCGCCTTTGGAGACCCCGGGATCTTGAGCGGCGCGCTTCCCGCTGCGCTCGCGCGCGGCGAGCCGAGCGCGATCGCGATCCGCGGCGCGCGCGTGCACAACCTGCGCGACGTCGATGTCGACGTGCCGCGCGGCCGTCTCGTCGTAATTACTGGGCTCTCGGGTAGCGGAAAGTCTTCGCTCGCGTTCGACACGCTGTATGCGGAAGGCCAGCGGCGCTACGTCGAGTCGCTCTCGGCCTATGCGCGTCAGTTCCTCGATCAGCTCGCGCGCCCCGAGGTCGAATCGATCACCGGCCTCTCGCCGTCGATCGCAATCGAGCAGGCCACCGTCAGCCGCAGCCCACGCTCGACGGTCGGCACCGCCACCGAGCTGCTCGATCATCTGCGCTTGTTGTTCGCGCGCGTCGGCATCGCGCACTGCCATCGCTGCGGGAAGCCGATCTCGAGCCAGACGATCGAGCAGATGACGTCGCGCGTGCTCGCGCTCGGCGAAGGCGCGAGGGCGACGCTGCTCGCGCCGGTCGTGCGCGAGAAGAAGGGCGAGCACAAGCAGGAGCTCGCCGAGCTCGCGGAGAAGGGCTTCGTGCGCGCGCGCATCGACGGCGCGCTGCGCGACCTCGCGGAGGAGATCAAGCTCGCGAAGACGAAGCTGCACACGATCGAAGCCGTGGTCGACCGCATCGTGGTGCGCGAATCGGCGCGCGCGCGCGTCGCGGAGTCGCTCGCGACTGCGCTCGGCCTCGGCGGCGGCGTGTGTACGGTGGCGTGGGAGACCGCGCGCGGAGCCGATGAGGCGCTGTTCTCGCAGACGAGCGCGTGCCCGGACTGCGGCGTCTCCTACCCCGCGCTCGAGCCGCGGCACTTCTCGTTCAACAGCGCGTCCGGCGCGTGCCGCGCGTGCTCGGGCCTCGGCACCGCGAGCGAGCTCGATCCGGAGAAGATCGTGCCCGATCCGGAGCGCGCGCTCGGCGTCGCGATAGCGCCTTGGGGCGGCGGACGCGCCACGCGTTATTACGCGCAGCTGCTCGCGGGCGTGGCGGCGCATCTCGGCGTCGCGCTCGAGACGCCGTGGCGCGAGCTGCCGAAGAATGCGCAGAAGCTCGTGCTGCACGGTGCCGGCGAGCGCGAGCTCGAGTTCAAGCACGGCAAGCGCGGCTTGCGCAGCGTCAAACGAAAATTCGACGGCGTGATCGGCGAGCTCGGCCGCCGCATCGCAGCGGGCGACGTCTCGGACGAGGAGCGCTCGCGCTACACGCGCGAGGCGCCGTGCGGAGAATGTGGCGGTGCACGTTTCGGGCTGATCGCGCGCAACGTGCGAGTCGCGGGCCGCACGCTGCCCGAGGTTGCGGCGCAGCCGATCTCGACGACGCGCGCGTGGCTCGGCGCGCTCGCGCTCGGCGTGAATCAGCGTGCGATCGCGGACCGCATCCTCGAAGAGATCCGCGAGCAGCTGAAGTTCCTGTGCGATGTCGGGCTCGACTACCTGTCGCTCGATCGCCCGACCGCGACGCTCTCGGGCGGCGAGGCGCAGCGCATCCGGCTCGCGACGCAGGTCGGCGCGCACCTGATGGGCGTCCTGTACGTGCTCGACGAGCCGTCGATCGGGCTCCACCCACGCGATCACGCGCGCTTGCTCGCGAGCCTCGAGAAGCTGCGCGACGCGGGCAACAGCATCGTCGTCGTCGAGCACGACGAGGAGACGATTCGCCGCGCAGATTGGGTGATCGACGTCGGCCCCGGCGCGGGCGTGCACGGCGGGCGCATCGTCGCGGAGGGAACGCCCGCAGCCATCATGGCCAACGAGGCGTCGCTCACGGGCGCGTATCTCTCGGGGCGAAAGCGCATCCACGCGCCGCTGCGCCGGCCGCTCGAAGGCGCGCCGCGGCTCGTGCTCTCGGGCTGCCGCGCCAACAATTTGCACGACGTTCAGATCGCGTTGCCGCTCGGCCGCTTCACGGTCGTCACTGGCGTCTCGGGCTCGGGCAAATCGACGCTCGTGAACGACACGCTGCATCGCGCGCTCGCGAAGCAGCTGCACCGCGCCCAGGCCGAGCCGGGTGAATACGATTCCCTAACAGGCGCCGGGGCGCTCGAGCGCGTCGTCGACGTCGACCAAGCACCGATCGGCCGCACGCCGCGCTCGAACCCGGCCACGTACACGGGCGTCTTCGACGGCATCCGCGCGCTGTTCGCCGCGGTTCCCGAAGCGCGCGCGCGTGGTTACGGCCCAGGGCGCTTCTCGTTCAACGTGAAGGGCGGCCGCTGCGAAACTTGCCAGGGCGACGGCTCGCTGCGCATCGAGATGCACTTCCTGCCGGATTTGTTCGTGCCGTGCGAGGTATGCGGCGCGCGCCGCTACAACCGCGAGACGCTCGAGATTCGCTACAAGGGCAAGACGATCGCGGAAGTACTCGCGATGCCGATCGAGGAGGCCGCCACGTTTTTCGAGAACGTGCCGAAAGTGCGGCGCCCGCTCGAGACGCTGCGCGACGTCGGGCTCGGCTACCTGCAGCTCGGCCAGCCCGCGACCACGCTCTCCGGCGGTGAGGCGCAGCGCGTGAAGCTCTCACGCGAGCTCTCGCGCCGCGGCGACGGCCAAACGCTCTATCTGCTCGACGAGCCCACAACCGGCCTCCACTTCGCCGACATCGAGCGCCTGCTCGACGTGTTGCAACGCCTCGTCGAACGCGGCAACACGGTGCTCGTGATCGAACATCAACTCGACGTCATCAAGGTCGCGGACTACGTGATCGACCTCGGCCCCGAGAGCGGCGAAGGCGGCGGATTCGTCGTGGCGGCGGGTACACCCGACGAGATCGCGCGCTGCGCCGAGAGCCACACCGGACGCGCGCTCGCGGAGGCGCTGCGGTGAACTCGCGAGGCGGAGGCCCTCCGTTCCCGAGTCCGTCGCTCGCGTTCACGCTGGCTTCGACGGCGTTGTTCATCTCGACGCTGGTCGTGCCGATCCTCGCGGAGGGCTCGATCATCGGCGTCGCGGTCGGCGCCGTGCTCGGTCTCGGCGGCATAGGCGTGCTGGTGGCGCGCGTGGTTCCAGAGCCTTCGGCGCAGCGCCTCGGCCTGACGCCGTTCCCGCTCAGCGCGCTCGCGCCGATTGGCCTGTTGCTGCCGGCCGTGCTGCTCGTCTCCGAGGTCGACAACTGGATCCGCATCGCGTTCGCTGCGAAGCAGTCGCAGACGCTCGGTGTCGCCACCATTCCCGCGCCCGAGGCGATCTTGCTCGCGGTGCTGCTCAGCCCCGTGCTCGAAGAATTCTTCTTTCGCGGCGTGCTGCTGCAGGGCTGCGTCAGCGCGCTTGGACGCGCTCGCGCAGCGCTCTACGTCGCGGCGCTTCAGGTCGTGCTCGTTCCGTCGATCGTGATTCTCGATGCGTTCTCGGGAAAGCCGCCTTCGACCGCAGCGCTCGTCAGTCAGGGCGTCGGCGCGTTGTTGATGGGGATCGTTTACGGAAGCATGCGTTTGGCCACGGGCTCGCTCCTTCCGAGCATCGTGCTGAGTGGCGGTATCGCGGCACTCGGCATTGCGGCGGGTGCGTTTCCCGACCGAATGGCGATTGCCGGGTTCAACGCGCCCGGCGCCACGACGTCGCTCGCGGTACTCGTTCCCGCCGCGGCGTCGGTCGCCGCGGGCGTGTGGCTGCTGATGCAACAGCTCGCGGCCGCGCCGGCGCTGCCGCCGATTCCGCCGCCCGCGCCCGAGGACGACGAGGAGCCCGGGGCGCTGTTCTGAGCGGAGAGGCGCCGTCGCGCGTC
Source organism: Deltaproteobacteria bacterium (assembly GCA_031396315.1). Lineage (GTDB taxonomy): Bacteria > Myxococcota_A > UBA9160 > UBA9160 > UBA6930 > VGRF01. The sequence continues at coordinate 7,580 of JANNKN010000289.1, read as the reverse complement.
GCCTCTCAGGTCCCCTCGAGCTTCCCGAGCGGGCCCTTGCCGCCGCCAATCTGGCCCTGCGGCCCGAGATGCCCGCGCCCCGGCACGTGGTTCACCTCGACGCGGATGCCGTCCGGGTCCTCGAACAAAATCGAGTAATACCCCGGCGCCCAAGGCCCGGCCTCTGGCGCGCGCAGGATCTTCACGTCGGGCTCGCCCTTCAGGAACTCATGCACCGCGGAGACGTCTTCGTTGCTGCGCGCGCGGAAGCAGAAGTGATGCAGGCCCGCGCGCGTCTGATCGAACTGGGTCGCGCGGTGCTCGGGTGCGGCTGCGCGCACGAGGATGCCCGTGCGGCTACCGATGCAGTAAATCGTGTCCGCGTTCTTGATCAGCGTCTTCATCGACAAGAATCCGCAAAAGCGTTCCCAGAACGGGAGGCAGCGCGCCGCGTCGTTCACGCTGAGCTGGATGTGCGCGATGCCGTTCATCTCGACGCTCATCGAATCCCCTTCGCAGCCGCGAGAGTCATCAGGCCATGCCCTGCAGGATCGCGACGTTCGCGCGCGACGCCTTCCAGCGATGCTGCGCGATCGCTTGGTACTCCGGCGAGCCGTACCAGCGCTCGGCTTCGGCGGCGTCGGGAAAGCGCAGCAGCACGGTGCGCGAGTGCTTCCACTCGCCTTCGATCACTCGCGGCTGCTCGTCCACCGCGAGCAGCTCGCCGCTGTACTTCTGGAAGATCTCCATGAAGCCAGCCTCGTAGCGCGCATACTCTGCGCGATCTTCGATCGTCAGCTCGGCCACGATGTAGACGGGCATGCGCGCTCCTGGTGCAACCCGCGCAGCATACTGCGACGCGCCCGCGCTTTCCTCGCGAGGGAATTCTGCGCGCGCTCGCGGCGACGTAGAGTGCACGCGCGCACGAAGGAGTCGCCATGACGCTCGGTCCGAACGCTCGTCGCCTGTGCTGGCACGGCTTGTTGATGTTCTTCGTCGGCCTCGTCGTCGGCGCCGCTGTGCCCGCGTTCACGAACGCGCGCATGGGGCTCTCTGCGCACCTCGCGGGCGTTCAGAGCGGCATGGCGCTCGTGATTCTCGGTCTCGTTTGGCGATACGTCGCGCTCTCGCCAGCCGCCGAGCGCTTCGCCGCGATCGGAAACATCGCCTCGGCGTGGATGATTTGCGCGTCGCTCGTACTGGCCGCGCTGTTCGGTACGAGCCGCTCGACTCCGATTGCCGGCGCGGGCCATCAGGGCGCGGCGTGGCAGGAGGGGCTCGTCAGCGCGCTGCTGCTCCCCGGCTGCGCGCTGATGCTGCTGGCGTGGGGGACGGTGCTGCACGGTTTTCGCAGGCAGCGGGCGGAGAGCTGACGCGCGGCATGGCCGCGCATTAGGCTCGCGGCGCGAAGCGAGCAGGAGCGCAGCATGGAGATTCGACCGGCGCGTAGCGCGGATCTCGCAGCGGTGGAGTCGCTGCTTCGCGACGCGAAGCTGGCGTGGGAAGACATCGCGGCGCACTTCGGCGCGTTCCTGGTGGGCGAGCAGCGCGGAGCGTTGGTCGCGAGCGCGGGCTTCGAGCACTACGGGGCCGAGGCGCTCGTGCGCTCGGTCGCGATCGCCGAGGCACTGCGCGCGCGGGGTGCTGGCCTCGCACTCTGTGACACGCTGCTCGGCGAAGCGCGCCGCCGCGGCGTGCGCGACGCCTACCTGCTCACGACCACTGCGCCGGGCTTCTTTGCGCGCCAGGGCTTCAGCACGATCGCGCGCGAGCTCGCGCCCCCCGCGATTCGCGCAACGCGCGAGTTCGCAGAGCTGTGCCCCGCGAGCGCCGTGGTGATGCACTGCAGGCTGTGACCGCGCGCGATCTCGCGATCCGGTGACCGCGTCCGAAAACGGCGAGTTTGCGCGTGTAGGTCGCGTAGGATCGCGGCCATGGACACCGAGAAATCGCCGACGCCGACGGAGAACGAGAGCGCAGCCAGCGCCGCGACGCTCGATGCCCGCGCCGCCTACGCTGCGCTGCGAGCGCGCGACGTGCGCTTCGATGGGCGGCTGTTCGTCGGGGTCTCGACCACGGGCATTTACTGTCGGCCGGTCTGCACGGCGAAGCTGCCGCGCTTCGAACGCTGCACGTTCTACGCGAGCGCCGCGGCCGCCGAGCGCGCGAGTTTCAGGCCTTGCTTGCGCTGCCGCCCTGAGCTCGCGCCCGGGCTCGCGCGCGTCGACGCCCTCTCACGGCTCGCGCAGCGTGCGGTGCGGCGCATCGAAGACGGCGCGAGTGACTTGTCGGCGCTGGCGCGCGCGCTGGGCGTTTCGGAGCGGCACGTACGCCGCGCGCTCACGGCCGAGCTCGGCGTCGCGCCCGCGGAGCTGATTCGCACGCGGCGCCTGCTGCTCGCGAAGCAGCTGCTCACGGACACGCGCATGCCCGTCACCGACGTCGCGTTCGCGAGTGGCTTCGCGAGCCTGCGCCGCTTCAACGCCGCATTTCGCGAGCGCTACCGGCTCGCGCCCACGGCGCTGCGCAAGAGCGCAGCTGCGAAGCCGCTGCTCACGAAGCGTGCGCCTGGAGAAGCAGGCGCTGCGGAGCCGCTCGACGCGATTGCGCTCGATCTGCCGTTCCGTCCGCCGCTCGCCTGGAACGCGTTGCTCGGCTTCCTCGCGCCGCGCTCGACGCGAGGCGTCGAGGCCGTCGCCGATGGTTGTTACGAGCGCACGGTCGAGCTCGGCGCGCTGCGCGGTTGGGTGCGCGTCGCGCCGTCGCCGCGCGGGAATGCGCTGCGCGCGCACATCTCCGCGTCGCTGGCGCCCGCGCTGCTGCCCGTCGCCGCGAAGCTGCGCGCACTGTTCGATCTCGCCGCCGATCCTGCGCGCATCGAGCCGCAGCTCGCCGCGGATCCGGTGCTGCGCGCATTCGTCGCGGCGCGCCCCGGCCTGCGCGTGCCGGGCGCCTTCGACGGCTTCGAGCTGCTCGCGCGCGCGATCCTCGGGCAGCAAGTCTCGGTGGCGGCGGCCACGACCTTCGCGGCGCGCCTCGGCGAACGCTTCGGGGAACCGCTCGAGACGCCGCTCGCGGCGCTCACGCGGCTGACTCCCGGTGCGGCGCGCATCGCCTCTGCGCGCGTCGATTCGATCGCGGCGATCGGGCTCACGCGCCCGCGCGCTGAGAGCCTGCGCGCAGCGGCTCGTGCCTGCGCGGAGGGCGTGCTCGATCTCGCGCCGGGTGCAGACCCCGAGCGCACGCGCGACGCGCTGCTCGCACTGCCGGGCATTGGTCCGTGGACCGCGGACTACGTGCTGATGCGTGCCGTCGCGTGGCCCGATGCGTTTCCGCACGGCGATCTCGGGCTGCGCCGCGCGCTCGGCATCGACGATGCTCGCGCGGTGCTCGCGCGCGCCGAGGCGTGGCGCCCTTGGCGTGCCTACGGCGCGCTGCATCTCTGGACCTCACTCTCGAAGGAAACCTGATGACTCCGCTGGACGCGCTCCACGCGCGCATCGCAACTCCTGTTGGCGAGCTTCTAATCACTTCGGATGGTGACGCGCTCACGAGTGTGCGCTTCGAGGCGCACGCGCACATGGCGGCGCTCTCTGAGCAATCGCGGCGCGACGAGCGCGCGGAGCCGCTCGCCGAAGCGAAGCGCCAGCTCGCGGCGTACTTCGCGGGCGAGTCGCGCGCGTTCGCGCTGCCGCTCGCGCCGCTCGGCAGCGAGTTCCAGCGCAAAGTCTGGGCGGCGCTCGTCGAGATTCCGTTCGGTGCGACCTCGACTTACGGCGCGCTCGCGCGGCGGCTCGGCGACCCCAATCACGCGCGCGCCGTCGGCCACGCGAACGGCCGCAACCCGTTCTCGATCCTGGTGCCGTGCCATCGCGTGATCGGCGCGAGCGGCGCGCTCACCGGCTATGCGGGCGGCGTCGCGCGCAAGCGCTGGCTGCTCGCGCACGAGGGAGCGCTCGCGCGCTGACGGGCGCGTGGCCGGTTCCCCGAGTGCGCCGGTTGGCGTTCGGCCGGCGGAGGCCCTAAAGAACGCGCCGCATGTCGGGTCCACAAGTAGACGAGTCGCTCGATTCGGCTCCGCACTCGCAACGAGCGCGCAGCAGCCTCGCGCTCGGCGCCCTCGGCGTCGTGTACGGCGACATCGGTACCTCGCCGCTTTACGCGCTGCGCGAGTGCGTCGCGACGGGGCCGGGCACGCACGGCGTGCCGCCGACTCCCGAGAACGTGCTCGGGCTGCTCTCGCTGATCTTCTGGGCACTCCTGCTCGCAGTCACGCTCAAATATCTGTGGTTCGTGTTGCGTGCGGACAATCAAGGCGAGGGCGGGGTGCTCGCGCTGTTCGCGCTCGTCGAAGGCAAGCAGGGCCCCAAATCGCGCGGCGTGAGCGCACTATTGTTGTTGGGGATTTTCGGGGCCGGTCTATTGGTGGGCGACGGAGTGATTACGCCCGTCGTCTCCGTATTCGGCGCGCTCGAAGGCATCGAGGTCGTCGCACCGGCGCTCGAGCCGCTGATCGTGCCCGCGACCGTCGTCATCCTGATCCTGTTGTTCAGCGTGCAGCGCAGCGGCACCGCGCGCATCGGCCGCGCGTTCGGCCCCGTAATGGCGCTCTGGTTCGCGGCTCTCGCCGTGACGGGCGTCGTCTCGATCTGGCAAGAGCCGAGCGTGCTGGTCGCGGCGAATCCCGTCTGGGCCGCGCGCTTCCTCGTGCAGGCCGGCATGCCTGGCTTCCTGTTGCTCGGATCGGTGGTGCTGGTCATTACGGGCGCAGAGGCGCTGTACGCGGACCTTGGGCACTTCGGTCGGCAGCCGATTCGCGCCGCCTGGCTATCGGTCGTCTTGCCTGCGCTGGTGCTGAACTACTTCGGGCAAGGCGCGATGCTGCTGCGCGATCCGAGCGCGGCGGCGAGCCCGTTCTACGCACTCACGCCCGGCTGGACGCTCTACCCGATGCTGGCGCTCGCGACCGCGGCGGCCGTGATCGCATCGCAGGCCTTGATCTCGGGCGTGTTCTCGCTCACGCGCCAGGCGGTCCAGCTCGGCTACTGGCCTCGCACGCGCATCATTCACACCTCCGCGAGCGAAGCCGGGCAGATCTACGTGCCCGAGGTGAATTGGGCGCTGCTCGCGGCGTGCGTGTGGCTCGCAATCTCGTTCCGCGGCTCGTCGCAGCTCGCGGCGGCGTACGGCGTCTCGGTGACGGGCACCATGATCATTACGTCGCTGCTGTTCGCGTACATCGCACGCACGCGCTTCGGCTGGTCGCCGCTCGCAGTCGGCGCGCTGCTCGCGTTGTTCTTGACGCTCGACGTCTCGTTCTTCGCTGCGAACGCAGTGAAGATCGCCCACGGCGGCTGGCTCCCGCTCGCGATCGGTGCCGTCGTATTCACCGTAATGACTACCTGGCGCAGCGGGCGGGATGCACTCGCGAACGCGCGCGAAATGCGCTCGCTCTCGCTCGACCTGTTCCTCGCCGATGTCGCGGCCACGAAGCCGGTGCGCGTGCCCGGCACCGCGGTCGTGCTGAGCGGAACTCCCGAGGGCGTGCCCGTCGTGCTGCTCCATCACTTCAAGCACAACCGCACGCTTCACGAGAAGGTGTTGATGCTGAGCGTCGAGACGGAGCGCCGGCCGCGCGTGAGCGAAGGTTTCCGGATTCGGGTCGAAGAGCTCGGCCACGGCTTCTTCCGGCTCAGCGCTCGCGTCGGATACATGCAGGATCCCGACGTTCCCGCGCTGCTGCGCGAGGCGAGTGCGAGCGGCCTGGTGATCGACACCGCACAGGCGAGCTACTTCTTGGGTCGCGAGTCTCTGCTCACGAGCGGCCCGGCCAAACTTGCCGGCTGGCGAAAATCGCTGTTCGCATTCCTCTCGCGAAACGCGCGGCCGGCCACCCAATACTTCGGGTTGCCGCCGAACCGCGTCATCGAGCTCGGTGCGCAAGTCGAGCTGTGAGCGCGGCGGCGGATCTCGCACCCGAGCGCGCGCCTGAAGCCAACATGAAGACGAGCCCTCAGGGTGCTTCGCGCGGGTGGTAGGCTGGCCGCAGAGCTTTTCATCAGGCTCGAGGCTCGCGGATGCAGCTGAAGCTTTCGGTCGGAGCACGCTGGGCGCTGCGGTACACGCTGGCGATGGCTGCGACGCTCGCGGTCTTCGCGGTCGTGATTCAGGCGGTCGCACAGCAAAAGTCCGATCAGGCGGCCGCAATGCTCGCGCGCACGCAGGCGACGGAGCTCCGGGCCACGCTGGAGACGCAGGCGAGAAGCGGCACTGCCGCCGAGTACGAGGCGTGGTGCGCGGAGCACATCGCGCGCCGCGTCGAGCAAGCCGACGCCGAGCTCGGGCTCGGCATCCGCTTGCTCGCGTTCGACGGACGCACACGCCACGCTGCCGGCTCGCTGCGCGGAATCGCCCTCGCGCTGCCCCCCGACGTCGCGCGCGGGTACGCGCCGCTCGCAGTGTCATCAGGCGCTCTCGGCGCCACGGGCCGCTACTTCGTCGCGTCCGCCGCGGCGCCCGCGGGCTTCCTGCAAGTCGCGGTCTCGACGCGCCACTGGGTGAAGGGCCTCGCCGCGTTGCGCAACGTGATGCTCGCCGCGTTCCCGTTGATGCTGTTGTTATCCGGGCTCTCCGGATTTTTGCTCGCGCGCCGCAGCCTCGCGAGCGTCGACGAGATCACGCGCATTGCAGAGCACCTCTCGAGCGCGAACTTGCACGAGACGATCCCCGTCACGGGCTCTGGCGACGAGCTCGACCGCCTCGCCGTCACGCTCAACGCGATGCTCGGACGCATTCGCGCGGGCGTCGAGCAGATGCACCGCTTCAACGCGAACGCGGCGCACGAGCTGCGCACTCCGCTGCATCGCATCGGCAGCATGCTCGATTCCGCGCTCGCGCAGCCGCGCGACGCCGCCACTTACCGCGACGCGCTCTTCGACCTGCGCGGCGAGGTGGACTCGCTTGCGGGCAGCGTGAACGCGCTGCTGCGGCTGGCACAGATGGAGGCGGGCCTCGACCCCGCGCACACCGGGCCCGTCGAGCTCGCGAAGCTATTGAGAACGCAGGTCGAGTTCTTCGCGCCGCTCGCGGAGCAGCGCGGCATTCCGCTCGTACTGGTCGAGCCGCTGCCCGAGGTCGTCGTGCGGGGCGATGCGAGCTGGCTCGAGCGCTTGTTCTCCAACCTGCTCGACAACGCGCTCAAATACAGCCGCGCGGGCGATCGCGTCGAAGTGTCGATGCGGCGCGAGAGCGACGGCGCTCGCATCACGGTCTCGGATACAGGCCCGGGAATCGCGGCCGATGGCCTCTCGCACTTGTTCGAGCGCTTCGCGCGCGGCGCCGGCCACAGCGAACGTGGCGGCTTCGGGCTCGGCCTTCCGCTGGCTCGCGAGATCGCGCGGGCGCATGGAGGCGCCCTCGAGATCGAGAGCGCGCCCGGGCGCGGCAGCCGTTTCATGGTGGTGTTGCCGCTGCTCGAGCTGACGCCTTCGCACAGCGATGCACGGCACTCGACGCCGAAGCGGAGAACTTTTCACGCGCATCGCGGGAGGCCTCATGAAGGTGCTCTACGTCGAAGATGACGCCGAAGCGCGCGAGCTGAT
>JANNKN010000268.1:0-4542 GCA_031396315.1 Deltaproteobacteria bacterium | reverse complement strand
AGCAGAGCGTGCGCTGCAACGCGGTGTGCCCGGGCTCCATCCAGACCGCCATGAGCGGCGGTGGCGTGCTGCCGAAGGACGCCGATTGGAAGCTCGTCGCGCGCGCCACGCCGCTCGATCAAGCGCGCGGCCCCGAGGTGGTCGCGAGCGTGATCGCCCTGCTCTGCTCCGCCGACGGCGTGCACATCAACGGCGAATCGATCCGCATGGATGGCGGCACACTCGCGTGAGCCGGCCGCAAGCGAAGCGCGCAGCCCGAGCGCATCGCGAGGGCGTGAGCGCGAAGCGCTCGTACGCGCCGCCTTCGGCGCGCACAGCGAGCCGCAGGCGAGCGAAGATCAGCAAGTCAGATGGCGGGACGCTCGCGTGAGACTTGCCCAATGACACCCGCTGACGCTGCCGACATCGCCGAGATCACGCAGTCGATCCATCGCTACGCGTGGGCGATCGATCAGCGCGAGTTCGCGTTGCTCGATTCCATCTTCGTGCCCGATGCCACGCTGCATTACAACTTCTTCGGCCTCTCGCCGCGCTCGTTCGCGGACACGAAGCCGTGGCTCGAAGCATCGCTGCGCATCCATCGCGTAACGCAGCACAACATGTCGGCGCCGCGCGTCGAGCTCGCTGGCGACGCTGCAAACTCGACCACCTACGGAACCCTGGTCCACGCCCAGGAGAAACTCGACGGCACAATGAGCGTCGTGACGCAGCACGGCATCTACGTCGACGCGTGGACGCGCGGCGCCGCGGGCTGGCGCATTCGCTCGCGGCGGCTCGACAACCTGTTCATCGTCGGACGCTTCCTCGGGCCGAACGAAGTCAAATCGTTCGAGAAGCCCGTGCCGTACTGAGGCGAGAGCGCCTAAACCTTCTGACCGCGCTCGCTGCGGCGGATCGCGATCAGCAGCGGTAACGCGAATGCGAACGCGCCGACGGCCGGCACGATCACGTGGCCGAGCATCAGGTGCATCGCGTCTTCGGCCGCGCAGGTGGCCTGGGCGACGCTGCCGCCCAGCGCGGCGGCGCCGGTCGCCGCGGCGATTGCGATCGCGATCGGACGGAACGGAGCCGCGCGCCCGCCGAACCAGCCGAGCGCCAGCGCGGGCACGAGCCCGACGACGAGCGCAGTGATTAGGCACGGCAGGTCGTGCGATTCGGGCAGTCGCCACTCGACCAGCGGGCTGCGCGCAATCAACGCGAAGCCGACGCCCGCGGCGATCGACAGGCCCGCGCCGCCGAGCGCGAGCGCGCCGCGCGCGAGGCGTTCGCGCCCAGGCACCGCGAGCGCGAGCGCGGCCAGCACACCGCCGATGCCCGCGATCAGCAGACCCGCGAAGATCCCTCCCGCGCTGACGGGCATCGCGAGCGTCTGCCAGAACGTCGGCGCAAGGCCCTGCACCGCGATGCCGACCACGCCGATCGCGAACCACAGCAGCAGCACCGCAGCGGCGACGAAGCGCACGCGCGGCAGCGCCCTCACGGGCGCGAGGTCGCTCGCGAGATCGCGGATCAGGTCGCGGGTGGGATCACCGCTCATGCCAGCTCCCGGCCCAATAAGTCGCGCAGCAGGCGATAGCCGCGGTGCGCGCGCAGCTTGAGTGCGCCCGGCGTCGTGCGCGCTCGCTGCGCCGCTTCGATCACCGACAATCCTTCGACCTTCAACAACATCACCGCCTCGCGCTGAACGGTGGGCAGCTGCTCGAGCGCGCGCTCCAGCGCGCGCGGCAACGGCTCGACCTCGACGTTCGCGCGTTCCGAGACATTTGCCGGCAACGAGTCGGTCTCGACGTCGGCGATGCGCGCGCGCTGGCGGCCGCGCCGCCGCACCGAGTCGATCACTGCGTTGCGCGCGATCGTGCGCACCCAGGGCTCGAGCTCGCGCCCGGCTTGGAAGGTGTGGCGGGCCGTGTGAATCGCGAGCAGCACGTCTTGCACGACGTCCTCCGCGTTCGGATCGGCACCGATGCGTGCGCGCACGACGCCGCGCACGAACGGCAACAGCTCCTCGAGCAGGCGCTCGTACGCGAGGGCGTCGCCGCGCTGTGCGGACGCCATCCACTCGCGCCAGCGCGCGCCCCGTTCTGCCGTGTCGACCAACGCTTCCTCGCGCCCGTTACGAAGCGGGCCCGCGAATGGTTACGCCGGCTCGGCGGCTGCGCGAGCCGCACGGCGCTCGCTCCACCACTCGTGCGCCGAGAAGGTGAGCAGCCCGACCCCCTCGAGAACGAGGATCGCGAGCGCGAGGCCACCGATGCCCGGCATGCTGATCAGGATGCCGAGCAGCAGCATGCCTACGGCGAGCGCGATCGCGAAGTCGCGGAATTCCGCGCCGCTGGATCGCATCACCGTGCGACCGACCACCGCGGCGACCACGACGGGCCCGACGAACACGAACACGCCCAACAACAGGCCACCAAACAGTGCCGCCGGGATGCCGAGCACCGAGATCAGCAGCAGCACGAGTACGACCGGCACGACCACGAGCACCGCGAAGCCGGTACCGACGGCGCCGAAGAAGCGGCCCATCGACTCGACACGCACGGCGAACATCCCGGGCGCCAGCGCGAACAGCACGAGCCCGACCACGAACGCGCTCACCACGAGCACGACGCGGCTGCGCAGGTGCTCGGCCTGCGTGAGGCGGCGGATCGGCGTCGCCGCTTCGTCGTCGTCGAGCACGCTGCGCGTGACCTCGCCGAGCGCGGCACCCGGCGCGATCTCCGGCTCCTCATCCTCGGGCAGATGCAGGTCGACCTTGCCGGGGTAACGCGCCGTCTCACGAAACGAGATCTCGGCGCCGTGAAGGCTGACGTCTCGCCCCGCGCTTCCGGCGAGCACGAGGCTCTCGCCGAAGGCAAGGAGATCGCGCCCGGCCTCGCCCTCGATGCGGCCCTCGCTGCACGCGACCGCGAGATCGGCGCCAACGCGCGCCTCCTTCTCGACCGAGAGCTCGGCGGCCGCCGCGTAGAGGTTGCCCAGCGCGCTGCCTTCGATGCGCACGCTGCGACCCGCGCAGTGCACGCTGCCCGTCACCGCGCCGGAAAACTCGACGTTCTCGCCTGCGCAGAACACGTTGCCCTCGACTTTTCCGCGAATGCGCACGCTCTCGCCGAACGCGATCAGGTCGCCGCGCACCGTGCCTTCGATCGTCACGGTGTCGCCGAACGCGACGAGGGAGCCCTCGATCGTCTCGTCCGCGGCGACCATGACCTGCTTCGAATCGCGCACCTCGAACTTCGCCTGCGCCTCCACCGGCGCGAGCGCGGCGGCCCCCCCGAGCAGAAGCAAGGTGGCCGCTGTGCGCGCGCCGTTGCCCGCGCGGCGCAGCAGCAGATCCGCAGCGAGGTAGGCAAAGCCGGCGAAGCCCCCTAGCGCTGCGAGCGCGAAGGCGAAGTCGAACCCCGCGGAGAAGTTGTTGCGGACCGCGAAGGCGAGATCGACCAGCATTTTCGTGACTCCCAGGCTCTCGGATGGCGCGAACCAATGAAACGGGCGAGGCAAGGCTTCGGCGAGCGCACCGGCTCCGAACGAGCAGAGCGCGAGCGCGGCGACGGCGAGCGGCAGGCCGAACGCGATGCCGCGACCCGCTTCGGCGGCCACAGCGGGCGCGGGCAAGCGCTCGTGAACGAGATCGCGAAGCACGCGCACTTCGTCGCGCAGCGCGATGACGTGGCGGCGGCAACGCGTGCAACCGACGAGATGCGTGTCGAGCGCGCGCACGGCCACCGCGTCGAGGCCCGCGTCGACGTACGCGGAGAGCTGCCAGGCGTGGGGGCAGCTCACTGGGGCCCTCGGCGTTTCGCGTTCGGTGAAGCCAGCAACGCCTCGCGCAGCTTCGCCTTCGCGCGGAACACGAGCACCGCCACCTGCGCGTCCGTCACGCCGAGTGCCGCAGCGATCTCGCCGTAGCTCTGCTCCGCGAGAAAGCGCAGCACCAGCGGCGCTCGATACTTGTCAGGCAACTCGGCGAGCGCCACTTCAAGCTGCGCGCTGCGCTCGCGCGCGAGCAGCAGGCTGAGGGGGCTCGGCGCCTGCGCGGGCAGATCGTCGGCCGCGAGGTCTTTCGCGTCGAATAGCCGCCCTTCGAGCGCGCGGCGGCGCAGGCGATCGACACAATGATGCGACGCGATGCCGAGCAGCCACGCACGCAACGGGCGCCCGTCCCAGCTCGCTGCCGCTTGCTGCGCGCGCAGGAAAGTCTCGCTGCGCGCCTCTTCCGCGTCGTGTGCGTGGCCGAGCATGCGCCGGCAAAGGCGCAGCACGTCGGCAGCGAAGTGTGCAACGAGGCCCTCGTAGTCGAGCGGTGACGAGGGGCCGGTCGCGGCGATCGCGCGCAGCGGAGCCCCCGCAACTCGCACCGAAGTCTCCGCCGGATCGCGTGACGCCATGGGTAGGCGCCAACCTAACCCGAACGGCCCGAACCCGGGCAACACCGCTGTACAGAAAACGCTCACGCCAGCTTCTACGAACGACGCAGCGATTCCTTGCAAGAAGGGCCTAGCGCGTCCCGCGCGAACGCGAGGCGATCCATCCTCGAAGCGC
>JANNKN010000258.1:0-2323 GCA_031396315.1 Deltaproteobacteria bacterium | reverse complement strand
CCGCTCGAAAGACGTTTCCTTCAGCTTGAAGCTGTGTTTTGCGCTGAAGTCTTGGCCCAGAATGTAGCTCGGGTAAGCGATGGCGCCGCCCGAGTGTTCCTCTTCGCACAGGCCATACAGGTTTGCGGCGAAGCTTATCTGTGTCTTGACCTCCTTTTTGCAGTAGCCGTAGTAGTTGTCGGCGATGAGCGTGACCATCACCCCGCGCTGATCGCGGCAGGTGACTTTGAACGCGCGGCCGTCATTGTAGAGTTCGCTCTCGTCGCGGAAGCACATGCCGTCGCGGCCTCGACGCGCGCGACGTCCGCGGGATCCGAGAGCACGAGATACGAGTTCGGGCGCTTCGCGACGTTCAGTCGCTGGGCAGTGCCGCTCGCGAGCATCAGCTCGAACATGCGGTCGTACTCGGCCTGCGAGCCATCGCACCAGTGGATCGCGGCGGGCTCGGTGAGCGCGGCGACCTGTTCGACCCAGGCGAGGAGCTTCTTGTTGAGCGTCGGAGCCGTCGTGCCCATCGGGATTGAGTTCCTCTCTGGAATGCAGCGGCCTCAGGATTCGAGCGAGCAGGCTCCGATCGCAGAGGCGTTCAGGATCTGATCGGAAAATGAGTGGCCCTGGAACGTGAAGCCGTAACCAGCTTTCGCTCTGCCCCCCTCCGTTTCGGCGAGAACCGCCGATTCGGAGGGAGGAGATTTGCACAGTCAGCGCGGGCTTGGCCGCGGAAAATTGCGTGTTCACGAGCAGTTTCTGCGTCGGAGTGAACCGCTGCCCAGCTAGGCGGTTCCGAGCCCGTTGGCTGCGCTCGGCAGGTCGCCTCGCGGCTCGCTCCCGGGTCCCAGGCCGTTTGATAGGGTGGGCGCACCGACTGGAGGGATCCCATGCTCCGTTTCCGCGTGTTGGCTTCGCTGCTTGCGTTCTCATTCGCGGCTCCCGCTCTTGGAGCGGGTGGCGGCGGCGGAGGTGGCGGCGGCGGCTACAGCGGTGGAGGCAGCTCGCCACAAGAGATGGCGAGGGCCCACTTCGAGGATGGCGAGAAGCTGCGCAAGGCGGGCATCGAGTCGATCGCGGCTGCGCAGGGCATGACGGACGAGGCCGCGCGCAAAGAGGCGCTCGAAGCGGCGACGAGCAAGCTCAAGCGCGCGCTGCGCGCTTACAAGGAAGCGACGCGCGCCGACCGCAAGGCGTACTACGCCTGGAACGGCATCGGCTTCTGCCAGCGCACGCTCGGCGACAACGAGGCCGCGCTCGCGGCTTACGACCGCGCGCTGAAGATCGAGCCCGGCTTCCCGCAGGCCGTCGAGTACCGCGGCGAGGCGTACCTGAACCTCGGCAGAATCGACGAGGCGAAGGCTGCATACATGGATCTGTTCGGTCGTGAGCGCCCGTTCGCCGACCTCCTGCTTCGCAAGATGCAGGCTTGGGTCGCAGACGCGAAGCAGATCTCCCAGACGCCGGGCGCGCAGGCGAAGCTCGACGAGTTCGCGAAGTGGGTCGACGAGCGCGCGGCGCTCGCGCAGGCGACTGCGAGCCTCGCGCCGGCGGCGACGGGGACCGCGCTCGCGAGCTGGTAGCGCTCGCACGCGAGTGAGTCGCCTTCGCACGCCCGCACATCGAATCGCACACGCCGCGTGCGTCGCGGGAGCGCTGCTCGCGATCGCGGTCGGCGTAAGCGCCGAGCCGCCGTGGCGCTGGCAGCTGCCGCGCGGCATGCCGGCGCCTCGCGTGCCCGCGGACAATCCGATGTCCGCACGCAAGGTCGAGCTCGGCCGGCGCCTCTTTTACGACGTGCGGCTCTCGGTGACGGGCGCGTATTCGTGCGCCTCGTGCCACCAGCAAGCGCACGCCTTCAGCGATGGGCGCGCGCAGGCGATCGGCGCAACGGGTGCACTCCACCCGCGCAGCGCGATGGGCCTCGCCAACGTCGCCTATAACGAGCGCTTCGGCTGGGAGGATCCCGATACCGCGTCGCTCGAGGCGCAGGCGGCGATCCCGATGCTGAACGTCGCGCCGATCGAGCTCGGCGTTGCGGGCAACGAAGCGCGCATCCTCGCGGCCCTACAGCGAGATCGCCGCTACGCGCGTGAAATGCCGCGCGCGTTCCCGGATGCCGCGCGCGGTTTCGATCTCGCGCACGTGCGCAAAGCGATCGCCGCGTTCGAGCGCACGCTGATCTCGGGCAACTCGCCCTATGACCGCGCGGTCTACGGCGACGAGTCCGGCGCGCTCTCGCCACTCGCGCGCCGCGGGCTGCGCCTCTTCACGTCGCCCGAGCTCGCGTGCAGCGAGTGCCACGGAGGGCCCACCCTGGGCGGCGCCGACGCCG
>JANNKN010000627.1:0-2571 GCA_031396315.1 Deltaproteobacteria bacterium | reverse complement strand
CGCCGCGCAGCCGCTTCTCGAGCGCGTCGATGCGCGTGAGCAGCGCATCCACTTCGTCGCCGCTCGGCATCGCCGCGAGCCGCACCAGCGCTACCTCGAGCACCGCGAACGGATCGGGCGCCCAAGCGAGATCTTCCTGTTCCTTGAGCAGCGCGCGGAACATGCGCCGCAGGCGTGGCTCCTCGGCCCGCGCGGCGAGCTCGGCGAGCGCCGCGACGTCGCCTTCGCCGCCTTCGACGAGGCCCGCGTTCGGCGCGACGCGCAGCACGACGAGATCGCGCACGGTCCCCAACAACTCACCGCCGAGGCGCTTCGCGTCGATGCCGCGATCCCAGGCGCGCCGGATCGCGCTGAGCGCCTGGGCGGCGTCGCCGTCGATGCACGCGCTCGCGATCGCGAGCAGCAGCTTGCGATCGACGAGGTCGAGCACCTCCGCGACCTGCGCGTCGTCCACCTTCTCGCCGCCGTAGGCGAGCAGCTGGTCGAGCAGCGTCTGCGAGTCGCGCAGGGAGCCCTCGCCCGCGCGCGCGATCGCGGCGAGGCTCGCGTCGCTGACCTGGATGCCCTCCGCCTTCGCGATACGCCGGAGGTTGGTTGCGACCTCGCTCGTCGCGATTCGGCGCAGGTCGTAGCGCTGGCAGCGCGACAGCACGGTGAACGGAATCTTCTCGGGGTTCGTCGTGCAGAAAATGAACAAGCTGCGCGGTGGCGGCTCCTCGAGTGTCTTCAGCAGCGCATTGAACGCCGCCGTCGACAGCATGTGGACCTCGTCGACGATGTAGACGCGGTATTTGCCGGGTGACGGCGCGTACCGAATCGAGTCGATGATGTCGCGCACGTCGTCGACGCTCGTGCGGCTCGCAGCGTCGATCTCCTGCACGTCGGTCGAATGCCCTGACTGGATCGCGAGGCAATCCGGATCGTCGGGGTCGAAGGAATCGCTCGGCCCCTTCGAGTGATTCAGACAGCACGCGAAGATGCGCGCGAGCGTCGTCTTGCCGGTGCCGCGGGGGCCCGTGAACAGCAGCGCGTGGGGGATGCGGCCGGTGCGAAGCGCGCCGCGCAGCGGCGTCGTGACGTGCGCCTGGCCGGACACCTCGTCGAAGGTGCGCGGCCGCCACTTCCGCGCGAGCACCATGTGCGCCACTGGGGAAATCCTCGGCTGGGCTGCGGCGCGCGGGCTGCGCGACGACGGGTCGGTGACCGCAGGGCTTGCCGGCAACCGCCGGATCGCCGCTACCGCTGCTTCCTTCCGGACCTGACGGAGTTCACGGACCCCCAGCGAAGTCGGGGCCCTGCGGTCCGCCGCACCGTAGACGATTCGGCCATTCGAGCGTAGGCGGGGCGGCGCTTTGTCCCGATTTACTCCGCTCGCTGAGCCAATTGGGGTCTGACCCCGTTTGACTCACCGGTCGGCGGAGCCACGGTTACCGTGCGCGCTCGATGCCTCGTTCCGCTTGCTTTGCCGACCGCCTGCTGCGCATCGAGCGATCGCTTTCGCGTTCGCTAGGCGAGCTCTCGTTCGCGGCGCCCGTGACGCACGTCTACGACCCGCTCGGGTATGCGTGGAGGCCGCATGCGGCGTTTGTGCGGCGGTATGCACGAGGGCCTGTGCGAGTGGTTTTCGTGGGGATGAATCCGGGGCCCTTCGGGATGGCGCAGACGGGGGTTCCGTTCGGTGAGGTCGCGGCGGTGCGGGGTTGGCTCGGCATCGAAGCGCCGGTGGCGAAGCCGACGCGCGAGCATCCGAGACGCCCGATCGAGGGCTTTGCGTGCGGGCGGAGTGAGGTGAGTGGGGCGCGCGTGTGGGGCGCGGTCGCGGCGCACTACCAGCAGCCCGAGCGTTTCTTTGCGGAGGCTTTCGTGTTGAATTACTGCCCGCTCGTCTTCATGGAGGCGAGCGGCAAGAACCGCACTCCGGGCCAGTTGGCGCCCGTGGAGCGAGCTGCGCTGTTCGCACGCTGTGATCGGGCGCTCGCGAAGATCAGCGCGCTGTTCGCGCCGCAGTGGGTGATCGGGATCGGCAAGTTCGCAGCGGATCGCGCGCGCGCTGCGCTGCCGGCGGGCGCTGCGCAGATCGGCGAGATCCTGCATCCGAGCCCGGCCAGCCCGGCCGCCAACCGAGGCTGGGCGCCGCAGGCCGCGGCGCAATTGCGCGAGCTCGGCGTGTGTGCGCCCGTCGCCCGAACGCCCCCCTGCTAAACCCATTCTCGATGCACAGGCCGCTCATGCACACACCGCTCATGCACACACTGCGGTGGGCTCGCCGGCTGGCGCACGGCTTCGACTGGGTGCCGCTCGCGGTGCCCGGCGCTCTGCTCGCGGCGGTCGCAGGCGCCGTGCTCTGGCATTACGGCTTTCGCGAGCTCGACCTCTTGCTGCTCGTCGCGGCGGCCGCGTGCCTCGTGGTGCTCGCGCTCAGCGCCAGCGCGGTCGTGGCGACCGCACTCGCGCTACGGCGCTGGCTCCGCAGCGCGCCGCCCACGGCGCCGCCCGATCGCATCGAGACCGACGCGTGGCTGCGCACCGGCTTCGCGCTGCCCGATTGGCCACTGCCGTGGATCACGTTCA
>JANNKN010000096.1:0-3984 GCA_031396315.1 Deltaproteobacteria bacterium | reverse complement strand
CGGCGTTCAGTGGCGCGCTCGGCGCAGAGCTCGCGAGCCGCGCGCATCCGCTCGGCCGCGCACTCCGCCCGCGCGGT
Source organism: Deltaproteobacteria bacterium (assembly GCA_031396315.1). Taxonomy (GTDB): domain Bacteria; phylum Myxococcota_A; class UBA9160; order UBA9160; family UBA6930; genus VGRF01. The sequence goes on along the minus strand of JANNKN010000096.1, from coordinate 3,907 downwards.
GCGGCGCTGCTCGCGCTCGCTGCGGGCCTCGGCGTGGCGGCGCTCGCGTTCGTGCTCTCGCGCGCGGCTTGGTTCGGCGAGTTGCTCGGGCCCACGGCAGCGCTCGGTTTCGTGGATGCGCTGCGCGCGTTCGCTTGGATCGGCGCGCCGGTGTTTGCACTGCGTTTCGCCGCGACGCGCTTCTCGATCGCGGGCATCGCCGAAGTCGCGCTCGCCGCCGCCGCGCTCGCGACCCACTTCGCGCCGCATCGCGCGGGCATGGTGCATCGGCCGTTCGCGATCGGAGATTTCGCGTGGGGCAGCGGCATCGACCCCGCGGCGTTCTATCTCGCGATCGGCGCCGCGGGCGTGCTCGTGCTCGCGGCGTTGCTTCTGCGCGACGAGCGCGCGCGCCGGCTCCCGCTCCACGCCGCCGCGCTGCTGGCGGTGGCGCTGTTGTTACTGCTCGGTCTGCGCGTCACGGGCCTTCCGACTGGCCGCCCGCCGGCGGGTCTGGGCCTGAACGGCGAGTCCGCGGCGAACTCCGACAAACCGAAAAAAGGCAACGGCAGCCAGAGCGACTTCCAGGACAACTACTCGAGCAATGGCTCCGAGGTGCCCGTCGCCGTGGTCGTGCTGCACGACGACTACGCGCCGCCGACCGGAGTCTATTACTTCCGCGAGACGGCCTTCTCGCAGTACAACGGGCGCCGGCTGGTCGAGGCGCAGCGCGACGACGTCGATCGCGACGTGCTGCGCCAGTTCCCCGCGGTGAAGCAGGAGCTGGTGGTGATTTCGGCGGACGCGCTCGGCCGCAAGGAGCTGGCGACGTCGATCGGGCTGCTCACGGATCACGCGCGCCCGTTCGTGCTGGACGCGCCAGTCACGATCGAGCCGTCCTCGCTGAAGAGCTCGTTCCGCTTCCAGCGCAGCTATCGCGTCGTCTCGCGCGTGCCGACGGCTCATTATGAGGAGATGCTCGGCGGTGAGGCCGGTGACGCGAGCTGGAACGCCGCGCAGTGGCGGCTCTACACCGAGGCTCCGAAGGACGCGCGCTACGCGGAGCTCGCGCAGGAAATGCTCGCGCAGCTGCGCCCCGAGTTTCGCGATGACCCGCTCGCGCGTGCCCTGATCGTGAAGCAGATCCTGGAAGAGACCGGGAGCTATTCGCGCAAGAGCAAGCACGCAAAGGCGGAGGATCCGACCGGCGATTTCCTGTTCGGAGATCGCATCGGCTACTGCGTCTACTTCGCGCATGCGGCGGTCTACCTGATGCGCGAGCTCGGTCTGCCCGCGCGCGTGGCGGCGGGCTACGCGGTCAACGAGGCGGATCGCGGCGACGGCTCGGCGATTCTCCTGCGCGGCGGAAACGCACACGCTTGGCCCGAGCTCTACTTGTCAGGCATCGGCTGGGTGGTGGTCGACATCTCGCCACAAACCGTGCTCGACGACCCGATGACGCCCACCGATTACTCGCTGCAGCGCATGCTCGGGGAGATGCTGCGCGATCAGCTCGGCGAGCCGGGCCAAGAGCCGCCGATTCCGACGAAGCAGCGCGCGCTCGAGCTCGCGCGCTGGCTCGGGGTGCTGGCCGCGCTCGCCCTGGCGGGGAGCTGGCTCGCGAAGTGGTGGAGGCGCGTCGCACCGCGGGTCGCGCGCGAACGCGCGCTCCCGCGCGTCGGCTACCGCGCCGCGCTCGATCGCCTCGCCGAGCACGGCCTGCTGCGTCGCCACGGCGAGACGCGCGAACGCTTCGCCGCGCGCGTCGTCGCGTTCGCGCCTGCCTTCGATGCGCTCACGCGAGAGCACCTGCGCGCTGCGCTCGGCGCTGGCGCCCGCGGCGATCGCGACGCGCTGCGCGCGCTCGCGGGCGGCGTCGCGGCCGATCTGCGCCTCACGCGCCCCGCTTGGCGCCGTGTGCTCGCCTGGCTCGACCCGCTCAGCTGGTGGCGCTCGCGCTGAACCCGCAGCGCGGCGCGCGCTGCTCTTCCTAACCCATCGAACTACAGATCGGACACGCTTCACCCATGTCGACGCCGCCGCTGTTTGCAGAAGCTCTCGACTCCTCGCCGCTCGGGCTCGCGGAGTCCGTCGCGGCGCGCTTGCGCGCGCGGCTGCGCGCTCAGCTGATCGGCCGGGACGATGTGCTCGACCTCGTGATCGTCGCGCTGCTCGCGGATGGCCACGTGTTGCTCGAGGATTACCCCGGCTCGGGTAAGACCACGCTCGCGAAGGCGCTCGGCGGCGCGATCGAGGACGACCCTGCTGGCAAGTTCGCCGCCTTCCGGCGCATCCAGTTCACGCCGGACTTGTTGCCCTCGGATGTTACGGGCGTCTCGGTTTTCGACGCGCCCACGGGCTCGTTTCAATTCCGCCCGGGCCCGCTGTTCGCGCACGTCGTACTCGCGGACGAGATCAACCGCACTTCGCCGAAGGTGCAGTCGGCGATGCTCGAGGCGATGGCCGAGAAGCAAGTCACGGTCGACAACGTCACGCACCTGCTGGATGAGCTCTTCTTCGTGATCGCGACCCAGAACCCGCGCGACGTCGCGGGCACGTATCCGCTGCCCGTGCCGCAGCTCGACCGCTTCCTGTTCAAGATTCGCATGGACCACATCGGCCGCGACGAAGAGCTCGCGGTGTTACGGACGCGGCGCGAGCGGCGCGACGTCGAGCGCGGCGACCTTCCGCGCGTGGCGCGCGCCGATTTGATCGCGGCCCGGCGCGCGATCGATACCGGCGTCGCAGTGCACGACGCGATTCACGAGTGCCTCGTCGACGTTTCGCGCGCATTGCGCGCCGACGAGCGCGTGCGCGCGGGCAACTCGACCCGCAGCCTCGTGCTCGCGGTGCCGGCGCTTCAAGCGCTCGCGGTGCTGCGCGGCCGGGATTTCGTTTCGAGCGCCGACGTCGAGAAGCTGCTGCCGTTCGTGCTGACGCACCGCATCGAGGCCGCGCTCGGTGCGACCGCGGCCGACGAAGTCGTGAAGGAATGCATGGCGCTGCCGCTCGAGAAGCTGGCGCGGAGCACGCTCGCGCGATGAGAGCGCCGCGTGTTCTCCAGCTTGTGGTGTGCACGCTCGCGCTCGCGAGTGGCCGCGCCGTGAGCGCGCAGGATGCGCCGATGCCCGAGGCCGGTAAGCCCTCGGTCTCGGTCGAGTTCGATCTCGAGGCCGACGAAGAGGTGGGCTTCGCGGAGCTGTCGGGCGCGGAGTTGACGGCGCTCGACGCATACGCCGCGCTGCGTTCGGGCGAACCGATTCGCGCGCGTGAGCTCGCGCAGCAGCTATTGAAGCAGGATCCCGCGTCGATCGAAGGCCACGTGCTGCTCGGGAGCGTGCTCTACGAAATCGAAGGCGACCTCGCGCGCGCGCGGCACGAGCTGTTGCAGGGCAAGGCGTTGTTCGAGCGCAAATACGGCCGCAGCGCCGACAACGGCGAGGTGCAGTTCTGGCACGCACTCGCGCTCGATGCGCTCGATCAGATCGCGGCCGACATGGGCGAGGAGAAGGAGTCGCTCGGTTATCAGCGGGAGTGGGAGACGATCTATCCGAAGCAGGGTCAACGCTGGCCGGCCTGGATGCTGATGCGGCTCGGCCGTCTGGATGAGGCGCGTGCGTTCGCGCAGGCGACGCTCGCGAGTGCGACGCGCGTCGACCAGCGCGATACCGCGCGCACGGCGCTGTGCGCGATCGAGGCCGAGCGGCTCGATCGCGAGGCCAGCTATCGCGCCTGCGTGGACTCCGCTCACGCGAGCGAAGCCGAGGGCGGCGACGACGCGGTGATGTGGTGGAACGCTGCGGAGGCCGCGAGCATGGGGCTGCGCCTCGACGAGGTCGAGGGCTTGTTATTGAAGTCGACCGAGTACGGCGTTCAGGACTACATGAATCCGTGGTCGGATCTGGTGCGGCTCTACACCAGCCAGGGC
>JANNKN010000061.1:0-2994 GCA_031396315.1 Deltaproteobacteria bacterium | reverse complement strand
GTGGCACGACGTCGCATCGTAGTGGTGAGGCACCTGAATTCCGGGGCCTTTCCCGTCATCGATGGTGGCTCGTCAGAAGCTGCGGATGTCCCGCGTTGCCCGCTTCGGGGCCCGGCGCGGCGGATGCGAGCCGATGACTGGGTGGCGGGGGTGCAGCCCCTGTTCCATGGGCTCGACGCGACGCAGCACTCGATGTCGAACCCGCGCGTCTCGATCGCTGGCGATCGCGCGACCTGCAGCATGTACGTGCAGGCCTCGCACTTCCTCCGTAACAAGGAGGGCGACGCGGAGTTCACGATCGGCGGCTACTACACGGATCAGCTCGTGAAGACGCCCGCGGGCTGGAAGCTTTGCGGTGTAAAGCTTACGGTCGCGTGGAGCCGCGGGAACAAGCACATCATGGCGCTGGCGGCGGAGCCGGCGATGAAGGCGCCGGGACGGTGAACGGGCGCGCAATCTCGCGGCCAAAGGGGGACGTGTGATGCGAATTCTCGGCGTTCTCACGGCGCTCTTCGCAGGGCTTCTCGTCGTGGCGCTCGGCTTTCCGTCCTACGCGCCGGCGTCGCTCCGACTCGTCATGACGGGGCTGGCTCTGGTCGGCTTCGTCGCCGGCATCCTGCTCGCGGTCGGCCAGGCGCTCGATGGCTGGAGCTGGCGGCTGGCGCTCGCCTTCACCGTTGGCGTCGTGGTCTTCGGCATTCTCCTGCTCCTTCAGGGCGCGCTCACGACTCCGACTCTAGGCGCCGCCCTGCGGTACCAGCTCTTCAGCACGCTGCCTGCGGCCGTGCTCGCCTTCTTTCTCTTTAAGCGGAAGCTTCCGAACGCGCAGACGTCCGGATGACAATCGCAGCTCGCGCCGCGACTCACCCGAGGTAGAGCACGGCGTCGATCTCCACCGCAGCGCCCCGCGGCAACGCCTTCACGCCCACGGTCGCGCGCGCCGGATACGGCTCGCCGAACACGCGCGTCATCTGCTCGTTGACTGCGCCGAAGCTCGCGAGATCGGTGAGATAGATGGTGAGCTTCACTGCGCTCGCGAGCGACGTGCCGGCGGCAGACGCGATCGCGGCGAGGTTCGCGAACACGCGTTCGGCCTGAACGGCAACATCGCCCGTGGCGAGCTGCCCGCTGTGCGGATCGAGCGCGATCATGCCCGAGACGTAGAGCGTGTCGCCGGCGCGCACCGCCTGCGAGTACGGCCCGATCGGCGCGGGCGCATTGGGTGTGTTCACGATCGTGACGGGCATCGGTGTCCCCTCCGGAACCGCGCACGGTATCCGATCGCGCGCGCCGCGATTCGCACTACTGTGCGCGCGTTTCCAGCGAGGAGACCGCACGTGACGACTGCATCGAACGAATGCGCGGGGCGCGTCGCGCTCGTGACCGGCGCGAGCCGTGGCATCGGTGCCGCGATCGCAGAGCGGCTCGCGGCCGCGGGCGCGCAGGTGGCGTGTGTCGCGCGCAGTCTCGACGCGCCCGGCGGCCACGAGCCGGGCACGCTGCGCGAGACGGTCGCGCGCATCGCCGCTGCGGGCGGCCGCGCGGTCGCGATTCAGGGCGACGTGAGTCAAGCGGCGTCGCGCGCGGCGATGGTCGAGCAGTGCCGTGCGCAGCTCGGCGCGATCGACATGCTCGTGAACAATGCCGCGGCCGGGCCCTATCGCCCGTTCGAGAAGCTCACGCCCAGCCACTTTGCGCTCACTTTTGGCGCGAACGTCGAGGCTGCGCTTCACCTCTCACAGCTCGTCACGCCGGAAATGCGCACGAAACGACGCGGCTGGATCGTGAACATCTCGTCGGCGACGGCGGAGCTACCCGTCGGCCCGCCGTACAAAGCGTTCGAGCAAACCGGCGGCGCGCATCTGTACGGATCGAGCAAGGCCGCGCTGAATCGCATTACCGTCGGGATCGCGGCCGAGCTCTCGGCTGCGGGCATCGCGGTCAACACGCTCGCACCGGTCGCGGCAGTGATTACGGCGGCGGTGCGCCTCACCGGCGCCGACAAGTGGATCCAGCCCGAGATGATCGAGCCCGTCGAGGCGATGGCGGAGGCGGCGCTCGCGCTCTGCGTATGCGACGCGAAGCTCACTGGGCGCGTGACGTACAGCCTCGAGTTGTTACGAGAGATCGGCCGCGAGATCCGTACGCTCGACGGCCGCGCCGTGCTCACGCAGGACAACGCGCAGACGCGCTGAGCCGCGCTGCAGGAGGAACGCATGCGCGCCGAACGACCCCGCAAGCTTCGCGTGATTCAGTGGGGCACCGGCAACGCCGGCCGCCGCGCGCTCGCGGGCATCCTGCGCCATCCCGAGCTCGAGCTGGTGGGCGTACACGCGCATTCGCCGGAGAAGCGCGGGCGTGACGCCGCCGAGCTGTGCGGCTGGCCCACGCCCACCGGAGTGCGCGCCACCGATGACGTCGCCGCGCTGCTCGCGCTCGATGCGGACTGCGTCTCCTACATGGTGCAGGGCGAGACGCGGATCCGCGCGACGATCGACGAGCTCTGCAAGATTCTCGCGTCGGGCAAGAACGTGGTGAACACTGCGCTCGTCTCGCTCTGCTACCCGGACGCGAGCCCGAAGCTGCGCGACCGTCTCGCCGTCGCCTGTGCAGAAGGCAAGAGCACATTCTTCACCTCGGGCTTCGACCCGGGCTGGTCCGGCGACGTGATCCCGCTCCAGCTCGCCTCGTGCTGCGAGCGCGTGGACTCCGTGCGCGTGTCCGAGCTGATGGACTACTCCACCTACCCCGACCCCGGCTTCACGGGCGTTTACTTCGGCTTCGGCCGCCCGCTCGATTACGCGGCTCCACTCCTCCAGCCCGGCATGATGCGCGGCGGCTGGGGCTGCATGGTGCTGATGGCCGCCGATGCGCTCGGTGTGCGCCTCGACGAGATCCGCGAGGAGCACGAGCGCCTGCCCGCGCCCGAGAGCTTCGAAACCGCGATGGGCAAGATCGAGCAGGGCACCTGCGCCGCCGTGCGCTTCGAGGTGC
>JANNKN010000048.1:0-19980 GCA_031396315.1 Deltaproteobacteria bacterium | reverse complement strand
GCCGCCGATCCCCGCGCTGAAGCGGCGGGTTGTTAGAGGTTGCCGACTTCGGCTTCGAGGAGATGGGCGTAGCGTTCGCGGACGGCGGCGAGGCGGGTGGGGAGGTGGCCGCTCGGGAAGAGGCCGTCGGTGCCTTTGTATTCGCGGAGGACTTGGCGCGCGACGGTGATCTTGTGCACTTCGGTGGGGCCGTCGGCGATGCCCAGCACGGCGGCGCCCATCAGCATGCCGGCGAAGGGCATTTCGTCGGAGACGCCGAGGGAGCCATGGAGGTGCATGGCGCGGTATACGACGTCGTGCAGCACTTTGGGCATCGCGACTTTGACGGCTGCGATGTCCTTCCGGACCCGCTTGTAGTCCTTGTACTTGTCGATCAGCCATGCGGTGCGCAGGACGAGCAGGCGGAACTGCTCGATCTCGATCCAGCTGTCGGCGATCTTTTCTTGCGTCATCTGCAAGTCGGCGAGCTTGCCGCCGCGGACGTCGCGCGAGAGGGCGCGCTCGCACATCATGTCGAACGCTTTGCGCAGCTGGGCGATGGTGCGCATCGCGTGGTGGATGCGGCCGCCGCCGAGCCGCGTCTGAGCGATCACGAACGCGCCGCCAGGCTTCCCCAGCAGGTGATCTGCGGGCACGCGCACGTTCTCGTAGCGGATGTAGGCGTGGCTCGCGTGCTCGGGGCGCTCACTGCCGACGCCGACGTTGCGAAGGATGTTTACGCCGGGCGTATCCGTCGGCACGATGAACATCGACATGCCGCCGTGTGCGTCGACCTCGGGGTCGGTCACGGCCATCACGATCAGGAACGACGACCAGCGCGCGTTCGACGAGAACCACTTCTCGCCGTTGATCACCCAGTCGTTCCCGTCTCGCACCGCGCGGGTCTTGAACAACGTCGGGTCGGCGCCGGCATGCGGCTCCGTCATCGAATAACAAGAGACGATCTCGCCCTCGAGCAGCGGCTTCAGGAAGCGCGCCTTCTGCTCCGGCGTCCCATAGTGCGCGAGGATCTCGGCGTTGCCCGAGTCGGGCGCTTGGCAACCGAATACGAGTGGCGCGAAGCGCGAGCGGCCGAGCAGCTCGTTCAGGAGGGCGAGCTTCAGCTGGCCGTAGCCCTGGCCGCCGAGATCGGAGCCGAGATGGCAGGCCCAGAGGCCGCGTTCCTTCACGCGCTCCTTCAGCGGACGAATGTGCTTCTGCGTGGCCTCGTCGCGCACGTCGTACGCTTCGCCGAGCAGCAGGTCGAGCGGCTCGACTTCGTCGCGCACGAAGCGATCCGTCCAGTCGAGCTCGCGTTGAAACTCGGCGTCGGTCTCGAAATCCCAGCCCATGAGCGGTCTCCCTTGTTTGGTTTGCGCCAGCGTAGTTCGCCTACAGGGCGGTTTGCGAGCGGATCAGAAACACGGGCTCATGGGCGCCGCCAAAAGCGCGAGGCCGAAGCGGCTCGCGCCTGCTTCGGCCTCGGGAATTCGCCTGAGCGGCTAGGCGCGCGCTGCCCTCAGCCGCCCGCCTCGGTATCGATCGCGCGGATCCAGCCTTCGGCTTGCTTCGCGTGACGGGTTCCACTCGCGCGTTGAAACCACTGTCGCGCTTCCTTCGGCTGCTTCTTGTTGTAGTACGACATTCCGAGCAGGATCTGCGCATTGCCCGGGTCTCGCGAGTTGCCCATCTCGAGCGCGCGCCGCAGCGCTTCGATCGCGCCGTCCCAATCTTCCCGCTGCACGTGCACTTCGCCGAGCCGCACGTACAGGTCGCCAGAGCGCTTGCTCTGCGCCGCACTGCGGAGGGGCGCGACGGCCTTGTCCCACTCGCGCGCTGCAACCCAGCAGTTCGCCAGTTTCTCCTGCACGCCGCCGTCGTTCGTCACCCGCTTCGAGGCGACTTCCTTCGTGAGCATCGAGCCGCAGCGGTACGGGATGCTGTTGTAGGCCATCAGATCCGCGAGGCGGCGGAGGTCGGCGTCGTCCGTGAGGAGGCCCATGTGGTACGCGAGCTGGAGCGCGACGAGCGCATCGTCGTATTTCTCCTGCGCGCCGAGCACGGCCGAGAGCTGCACCCAGTGCGCCTTCTTGCCGGGCTCCGCCGCCACGAGCTTGCGCACGAGCGGCTCCGCCTTCGCGAACTGCTCGTTCTTCAAGTAGAGCGCCAGCACCAGCTGGAGCCAGCTCGGCTGCGGCTTCTCGGCCATTGCAACGGCCTTCTCCGCCGGCGGCAGCGCGCGCCGCTCGTCCCCTTGCTGGTAGTAGGCGACCGCGAGCAGGTAGTAGGCGTTCGAGTTCGGCTTCGGCGTCTTCGCGATCCAGGCCTCGAGCGCGACGGCGCCTTCCTTCCACTTCTCCTCGGCGAGGTACAGCTGGGCGACGTTGAAGCTCACCTGGTCGAGCTCGACTTCGTTCAGACCGCCGCAGCTGATCGCCTTGCTGAGGGCGCCCCGCGCGTCGCTGAACTTCTCCTGCGCGTTGTAAATCGATGCGTAGAGCTGCTGAACGCGCGAGCACTCGTAGGGGCTGAGCGAATCTTGCTTGATGCCGTCGAGCACGCCCTTGGCTTGCCCGTACTGGGGCGGGGTGGCGTTCAGCAATTCGATCGCCTGGCCGAGCTTCTTGCCCGTCTGCTGATCGATCTGCCCGGCGGCTTCCTTCTTCTTCTCGTCTTCCTTCGTGCTCTGCGCGAAACCGGGCACCGCCGCGAGCGAGAAGGCGAGAGAGAGTGCGCTCAGAACTCGAAGCAGCGTTGCGCCTCGCACGGCCTACCTCTCCATGTTGAACGAAAGGCGAATGCGCAGACCGACGCGCTCGACGGCGACGCCTTCCTGCACCTTCGGGTTGTAGCGCCAGCGCGCGATCGCCTTGAGCGCTGCTTCCTCGAAGTAGCCCTTCGGGCTGGCGTCGATGACGCGCGCATCCCGGACGGTGCCGGCCGCCGTGATCGTGAACTCGATCATCACCCAGCCCTCGATCCCACGACTCTGCGCACGCGGCGGGTAGTCCGGGTTGATGCGGACGAGCGGCATCGTGTCGCGATCCGAACCCCCGACGTTCACCGTCATCTTGGTCATCGAGGCGCGCGCGTTGATGTCGGGCTGAATCATCGAGACGGCGGCCGTGCTGGCCGATGCGCTCGAGAAGTTCATCTTCGGCTGGACGGGCGCGAGATCGGGACGGTCGCGCTTCGCCTTGGTCTGGCGCTTCGAGGCGGTTTCCGTGTCTCGGCGCAAGCGAGTGAAGTCGATCCGCGTCGCTTGTTTCGAGTCGAGTGACACGCTCTCGCCGGTGTGAATGAACACCCAGAGCAAGAGGAATACGAGGGAGGTGAGAAGGCTCCCCGCCGCAAACGTGATGGGGAAGCGCAGTGCGGACATCATCTCAGTCGCCTCCCGCTGCGTCGTCGGCTGCGATGTAGACCTTGTCGATCCCGCCGGCCTTCACCTCGTCCATGACCCGCGCGACCATACCGGCCTTCGACGCCTTGTCCGCGAGGATCACCACCGAGTCGTCGGGCCGCTCGATCGCGAGGCGCTCGATCACCGAGCGCATCTTGCGGAAGTCCACCTGCTGGCGGTCCATCCAGAGATCGCCGTCCTCGGTCACCGCGATCATGATGTTGCCGTTGTCGCGTGCCTCCGGCGTAAATGCGCTGGGCTTTACGACGGTGATGCCCGCTTCCTTCACGAACGACGTCGTGATGATGAAGAAGATCAGCAAGTTGGTCATGAAGTCGAGCATCGGCGCGAGGTCGATGCCGTGATCTTCACTCTCGGGTGCGTGCCTTCGGGATTGCATCCAGCTGCCTCATTGACCCGTGCTGAAGGTGATGTTGTAGACGTTGGCCAAGCGCGCGGCGTCGATCACGTCGACCACCGTCCCGGTGGGCGCGTTCTGATCCGCGATGATCAGCACGCCCGCCTTCGGGCGCACGGCTTTGATGCGCTCGACGTTGGCGCGAACCGCGCGCACGTCGACTTCGCGGTTGTCGACCCAGATCGAGCCGTCTTGGAGGACGGAGATCGGGATCGCGGCCTTCGACGGATCGGGGTCTTCCTCGTTCGTCATCTCGCCCTGAGGCCGAGTCACGTCGAGCGAGACCTCTTTCACGAACACCGCGGTGATGATGAAGAAGATCAAGAGATTGGTGACGAAGTCGAGCATCGGGGCAAGGTCGATGCCCGTGCTCGATTCGTGCCCCTCGGTGGCCCCGTGTCGTCGCATACGCATGGTTAGAAGGTGAACCTATCCGCGAGCAGCTCGGTCTCGCGCCGCGCTCGGGTTCGGAAGTAGTACTGCGGGTAGAGGCCAGTGATGCTGACCGCGAGGCCGGTCATCGTGCACACCATGGCCTGCGAGACGCCGCTGGCCATCGTGCGCGCGTCCGCCGAACCGCGCAGGGCCATCGAGTCGAACACTTCGAGCATGCCGCTGACGGTGCCGATCAAGCCGACCAGCGGCGCGAGCGGCACGAGCATGTTCAGGATGGGCAGGCCCGCAGTCATCGCCCCGTTCAGGCTCGAGATCATCCCACGGCGCACCTGGCGGGAGGCCCAGGTGTGGTGGTTGGCGCGCGCCACCCACTTCCTGTGCAGCTCGTCCGCCATCTGCGGGAGGCGCGACCGGTAGAACCAGTATCGCTCCGCGATCAGCATCCACAGCAATGCGCCGTTGATGAAGATCAACCAGACGAACGGTCCGCCGTCGCGGATCAGCTCGCGGGTTGCCGCGATGAAGTTGAGGCTAGCCACGCCGCTTCTCGATGCTCTCGGCCAAGAGGCCCGTGCTCTGCTCGTCGAGGACCTGCACGATGCCCTTCGACATCGAGGACAGGAACGCGTTGATGAAGAGCAGCGGGATTGCGATGCCGAGGCCTGCGACCGTCGCGATCATCGCTTGGCCGATGCCGTCCGCCATCAGGCGCGGATCGCTCTGACCCGATTCGGTGATCGTCTGGAACGTGATGATCATGCCGATCACGGTTCCGACGAGGCCGAGCAGCGGGCCTGCAGCAACCGCAAGGCGCAGGAACGCCTGGAAGCGCTCGAGCTTCGGCACTTCGCGAAGCACCGCCTCGGAGATGCGGAGCTCCGCCACCTCGGCGTCTTCCTCGATCCGGTTCGCGTCGCCGCGGAACGCGGCGAGCACGCGCCCGAGTGCGTTGTCGTTCGACGGGCTCGCGACGTTGCCGAGCTGGCGCTGAACCTTCGATCGCTCGCCCAGCAGGTAGAGCGTCTGAACCGCGGAGAGTGCGACGCCGACGAAGCCGACAAACAGAATGAAGTACACGATCGGCTCGGAGTCGATGAAGCGGTCGATCCAGCCTTTGCGTTCCGTGACGAGCTCGGTCAGCACGCCGCGGGCAGGGTCGACGACCATCTCGACGTATTCGTCGCCGCTCGCTTCGGAAAGATCTGAGGCGAGGCTGCGCGCGCTGCCCGCAAGCTGGCGCGGCAGCACCTTCAGCGCGCCTTCGCGGTAGACGAGGAACTCGTCGCCGGAAGCTGCGGTGAAGCCGCCGACGCGAACGACGTCTCGCTCTTCCGCGGTGGCATCGGGCTTGACGACCTTCGCCTTGTACCTCGTCACCGTGCCGCTCGCCGTCGCTTCGCGGTGGATCTCGAACCACATGCGCTCGAGCTCGGTGATCGACGGCAGCGACTTCGCGTCTGCCAGGCGACCCAGGAACGCGACGCGATCTTCCTGGCCTTCCGCGGCCGGGTACTCCGAGTTGATCAGCGACTCGCGAAGCGAGTTCGAGATCTCGCCGGCGATCTGGCGCGTCACGCCGAACAGCTCCCCCAGGTTGCCCTGGCGCTGTCGGAGCAGCTCGCTGAGCTCGTTGATGCGAAGCTCGTTCGCGTCGTACTGCGCCGAGAGCGACGAACTCTCGGCGTCCGCCGCATTCTTCTTGCGGAGGGCTTCCGCCATGCGGCCGGCCTGCTTATCGCGTTCCGAGCGGTATTCGCGCTCGCGTTCGGCGTTGAGCTTCTGCTCTTCGACGCGCGAGTTCTGCACCGCCTTGAGCAGCTCGCTGAGTGAAGTGGCGGAAACCTGAGCGACGGCCGCGCCCGCGACGAGCAGCGAGCCGACGACGATCGAGAGAGCAAGAATTCGAGCGCGCATTACGACTGAACCTCCGAAACCGGCGCCGGCACGGGCACTTCGAGGAGATCAGGCGCGCCAAGCTTCTTGGCGACCTTGATGGCCTTCTGCACCGCTTCTTCGTAGTCGCCATCGATGACCCACTCGCGCGTGTTCTGATTCCAGTAGCCGGTCTCGTTGCCATCGGGCGTCTGATACATCAGCGACACGCGGCCGAGCCGCACGAACTCGACGGTCTTCTCTTCGGCGCCTTCGCTGCCCGGCAGCTTGCCCTGGTAGGTCTCGAGCGAGCGGCCGTAGTCGAGCTCGATCTGATAGGCCTCGAGGATGCGGCGGTACTTCTCGGAGATGGTCACATCCGCCCGCGGCATGATCTCCTCGAGCCGCGCCACGCGCTGCTTGCGCTCTTCGATCAGGAAGGGCACGTCGAGGTCCACGAACTTGACCAGATGGTTGACCATCTTCTGCATCAGCGGCTGGATCTCGCGCTGGGTGGTGTCGACCTCGCCGAGCTGGCGCCCGATCAGCGCGATCTCGTCTGCCTGGGATTTTACCTGAGTTCGCAGCTGCACGTTGAAGCGCGTCAGGCTGTCGACGTCGGCGAGCGCCTGGCGGTACTGGCCGGCAGCGTCATTGGCCTCGTCGTTCAGCTTGCCTACGCGCTCCTGCGCTGCCGCGGCTTCGCGGTCTGCGGCGGCTTGCGCCGAAATGATGGAGTCGAGGGATTGCGCCTCGGCTCCCGTCACCGCGGCCATTGGCATCGCGGCGAGAATCGCGAAGGCGACGGCCTTCGCGCGTTGTCGGCTCACTTTCGTCATGTGGGCGCGCATCTCCTGATGGAAAAGTAAATGGGGGACGTGCAGTCCGGTGCCGACGGAAGAGCCGACCCCGAGGTCGCGCAGGGTAAGCGCGCCGCGATTGCAGAGTCAAGCATCGAGTCGTTTGTAAACCACGAAATCAGCGAGGCAACGCGCGCTTCACGCACGCTTCATGTGGCTCGCGCCGATGCATTCACGACAGAACGAAGAAGGGCAGCGCGATCGCATCCGACGCCGCGCGAAACGCGACGCGCACACGCGCACCGATCGCCGCGCGCGCGGGCTCGCATTCGAGGTTCGCGAGCATCTCGAAGCCTTCGTCGAGCGTGACGATCGCGACGATGTAAGGCACCGCGAACGCAGGATGTGGCGCGCGGTGCACGACCGTGAAGCTGTACACCGAGCCGTGTCCGCGGCTCTCGGTCCATTCCACACCGTCGGAGGAGCACGCGCAGCAGAGCGGCTGAGGGATGAACCCGAACGCACCGCAGTCGCGGCAGCGCTGCACGCGCAGCACGCCTTCGCGGCAGCCGTCCCAGTGCGGCTGCGTGAGCGGAGTCGGGCGCGGCAGCGGGCGCTCGCTCACGCGCGCTCCGTGCCGAGCAGCAGCACGTCGCAGAAGAGCGCGCCTGCGCCGCCATTGGTCGCCAGCGCAGTCTGCGCATCCGCAACGGACAGCGCGTCCGGCAGTTCGCCGCGCAACTGCTGCACGGCCGCGATCGGTTTTTGCAAAAGCTGCGCGAGACCGGCGTGGCTGAACGAGAGCAGTCCGCCGTTCGTCGCGACCGGTAGCGCGCCGCCGACGCCGATTCGCCCGTCGCGCACGAAGGCGCCACCTTCGCCGCGCCGGCAGAAGCCGAGCGCCTCGAGCTGGCGAATCACCTCGAACGAGAACGGGTCGTAAAGCTCCGCGACGTCGACGTCCGCAGGCGCGAGCCCACACTGCGCGAACGCCAGCTTCGCGGCGCGCGCGCCGACATCGCCATAGCGGTCCCAGACCGGCGGCGTGACGTACGACATGCCGCAGCGCTCGAGCGCGCCGCCGAGCAGCCACACCGGCGTGGCGGGAAGATCGCGCGCCCGCTCCGCGGACGTCAGCACGAGGCCCGCGCCGCCTTCGTTCGTGAGCGCGCAGTCGAGCAGGCGGAAAGGCTCGGCGATCGGCCGCGAGGCGAGCACGTCGGCGGGCGTGACAGGTCGGCCGAACATCACGGCCTCGGGATTCAGCGCGCCGTGATTCCGAATGGTTGCGGCGACTTCTGCGAGATCCTCGACGCGCGTTCCATACACATGCATGTGTCGCCGGGCGATCAGCGCGAACTCTGCGGCGGTGAACAGCCCGAAGCACTCCGTGAACTCGTGGCTCGGCTTCGTCCAGGGCGCGGTCTCGGCGCGGTTCGTGTACTCGCCTGCCTGAGCGGTTGCGATCAGCACGCTTGTGCATTGCCCGGACGCGATCGCGAGCGCGGCCTCGAGTAGCGCTGCGATGCCGACGTCGGCGCTCCCCGTCCACACGGGGCGCCCGCCGAGCCACATCGCGGTCTCGCGCGGGCGCCAGCCGCGCGCCGACGAGCTGCAGTGGATGCCGTCGATCGCCGCGAGCGTGAGCCCGGCGGAGCGTACGGCCCCGCGCATCGCATCGAGCAGCAGGTCCGTTTCGGGGATGCCGAGCGAGCGCGCTTGCCTCGTGTTGTAGGCGCCGACGATCGCGACGCCGTGGAGAGGGTTCGTCGGCATCCGGCGGCAGCCCGCTGGGTCAGTGCGAGCGCAGCGGAAAGCGCAGCTCGTATTGGCCGTCGCGCAGCCTGCCGAACAGCTCGGGCACCTGCGGATGGGCCACCGGGCCATGCTCGCCGTCGGGCAGCAGGTTCTGCTCGGAGACGTACGCGACGTAGGTGGTGCGATCGTTCTCGGCGAACAAGTGGTAGTACGGCTGATCCTTCCGCGGCCGCAGGTTCTCCGGGATGGAGAGCCACCACGCCTCGGTGTTCGCGAACACCGGATCGACGTCGAAGATCACACCGCGGAACGCGTGGACGCGGTGGCGAACCACCTGGCCGATGCGGAAGCGCGCTTCGCGCAGGTCGGGCTGCGCGGCGGAGCTTTCGCCGTCACTCGGCATTCGCGATCACCACCTCGACGCGGCGGTTGCGGGCGCGGCCGTCCGCGCTGTCGCTGCCGTCGGGGTTCTTCTCCGGCGCGAGCGGTCGCGATTCGCCGAGGCCTTGCGCAGAAATTCGCTCGGTTGCGATGCCCGCCGCCGTGAGCGAATCCGCTACGCGTCGCGCACGGCGGAGCGACAGCTCGAAGTTGTACGTAGTGGTTCCTTTTGCGTCGGTGTGGCCTTCGCAGATCAGCTCGTTGGTGGGAGCGAGCTTTTTCACGATCTCCGCGATTCGCCCGACCGACGCCGTGCCGGCCGGCGTGAGCGCGTCGCTGTCGTAGTCGAACAGCACGTCGGTGACGAGCACCGTTACGCCGCGGTCGTCGACGCGCGTCTCGAAGCCGCCGGCGTCGAGCGCGGTCTCGAGCTCACTCTTCTGGGGGGTGGCGCAACCAGTGCCGAGTGCGAGCAGGCCCGCGAGAGCGAGCGCAACAAATCGGTGCATCCGAGGGATCCTCCGTGGGCGGCCTTAGCTTGCCGAACCTTCGGCGCGAATGAACCCTCCACAAGCGCGACCCGGTAGGCACAATCGTGCGGTCATTGGTTGCCGAACCTTTGGCGCGAATGAACCCTCCACCGATGCTCACACCTCCCGCGCGACCCGTCGGCCTGATTCTGAACCCGATGTCGGGTCGCGACGTGCGCCGGCTGGTCGGCCGGGCCCAGACCGAATCGCTCGAGGTGAAGCGCAGCCAGCTCGCCCGGGCCGTGGTCGGCGCAGCCGCGGGCGGCGCCTCGCAGTTCCACTTCGTGCGCGACGTCTTTCGCCTCGCCGAGCAGGCGCTCGAGTACCTCCAGCTGGACGACGTGAAGCTCTCGCAGCTCGACATCGGCCCGCTCACGACCACGCCCGCCGACACCGCGCGCGCTGCGCTCGCGATGCGCGAAGTCGGCTGCGCAGCGCTGCTCGTGATGGGCGGCGACGGCACGAGCCGCATCGTCGCGGGCGCCTGGCCCGACGCGCCGCTGGTCGCGCTTTCGCTCGGCACCAACAACGTGTTCCCGGAGCGCGTCGAGGCGACGCTCGCGGGCGCCGCGCTCGGCCTCGTCGCGAGCGGGCGCGTCGCGCTCGCCGAAGTGGCGCAGCGCGCGAAGGTGGTGCGCGCGCGCTTCGCCGACGGCCAGGAGACGCTCGCGCTGATCGACGCCGTGCTCGTCGCCGACGATCACCCGGGTTCCTTGCTGCCGTTCGACGCGGGCAAGATTCGTCGCGCAATTCTCTCGCGCGCCGAGCCCGACGCCGTGGGCATGTCGCCACTCGGCGGCTTGTTACTGCCGACGCGCAAGGGAGATGACGCGGGCGTCGACGTGACGTGCTGCGCGCCGGGGCAGGGCGGCCGCGCGCTGCTCGTGCCGATCTCGCCGGGGCTCTACCGCACCGCGTTCGTGACGAACGCGCGCCGCGTCGCGCTCGGCGAGCAAGTCATCGTCGAGGGCCCAGGCATCCTCGAGTTCGACGGCGACCGCGAACGCGTGCTGGCGCCCGGCGAACGCGTGGAGCTGCGCGTCGTGCGCGATGGCCCGTGGCAGATCGATGTGAGCCGCGCGCTGGCATTGGGTGCAGAGCGCGGGTTGTTCCTCGATCGCCCGCATTGGCACGATGAGGGCGATACGGGCGAAGGGCCCGGGTGTTGTTGATGGAGGCGCTCGGGGTGTTGATCGCTTCGGGTGCGTCCGCCGAGATTTTCGAGTTCGGCGCGGGCCGCGTGCTCAAGCTCTTCCGCGCCGACTACGCATTCCTTGCGGACACGGAGGAGCAGAGAGCCCGCGCGGTCCATGAAGCCGGCATCGCGAGCCCCGCGGTGCTTGGGCGCGCCGAGATCGATGCGCGCCCGGCGATCATCTTCGAGCACGTGCGGGGCCCGACCCTGCTCGCCGAGCAGTTGCCGATCGAGCAAAAGGCTTCCGCGCTCGCCAGCGTCCACGTCGCGATGCACGCGCGCACGGCCCCGGGGCTGCCGACCTGGCTGGCGGTGGTCGGACCGGTCGCATCGATGCTGGCGCAGGCAGAGCGCGATCGCTTCCTACGACACCTCGAACGCGTCCCGGGCGGCGATCGCCTCTACCACGGTGACTTCCATCCCGGGAACGTGATCCGTGGCGAACGCGGTTTCGTGACCGTCGACTGGCCGAACGCTTGCCTCGCTCATCCGGCGGCGGATGTCGCACGCTCATTCGTGCTGCTCGCTCATCAGGGCCTCGGCGCGGCTGCGTCCACTCGCTGGATCGATGCCCGCAGAGCGCTTGCGACGACCTACGTGGGCGCGTACATCGCCGCGAGCGGCGGCGTGGGTCGAGCCGAAATCGTGGCGTGCTTGCCGCTCGCCGCCGAGGGCGTTCTACGGGCCGAACCGGCGAACCCGCTCGCGAGCGAACTCGCGCAGATCGCCGCGGGCGACACCGATCTCGCCTTCGCGTGACCGGCCATCCTGCCCGCGCCGCCTATTACGCCGCCAACTTGCTCAGATCGATCCCGTACAACTCCGCCGTGCTCGCGCCGAGAATCGCTGTCTTCTGCTCCGCTGTTAGGCACTTCGTGTGCGTCGCGAGCATCTCCTGGCTCCACGGCCAGGTGGAGTCGCTGTGCGGGAAGTCGTTCGCCCAGAGCAGGTGCTTCCAGTTCATGTCGTTCGCGACTTTGAACGCGACCCAGTCGTCCTGGAAGGTGGTGTAGATGTTCTCGGCGAAGTACTCGCTCGGCAGCTTCGAGAGCTTCTGACCGGCGGGCAGCCAGTAGCGGTGGCGCTTGTAGGCGTGGTCCATCCGGTACATGTAGTGGGGCACCCAGCCGGCGTCGGCCTCGGCGCACACCACGCGCAGGGACGGATGGCGCTCGAACACGCCCCCTAACACCAGCGTGCCCATCACGTCCTGGCAGCCGCGCATGATGCTGAGGAAGCCGTTCATCTTCGGGCCGCGCGTCTCGTGGCGGAAGGCGTAGTTGCGATCGGTGAGGATGTGGAACGAGAGCGGCAGGCCGAGCTCGATCGAGGCCTCCCAGAACTTGTCGTAGACGCGCGAGTCGTAGTCCTCGACGGCCGGGTTACCCGGCATCATCACGCCACGCAGCCCTAGTGCCTTGATCTCGCGCAGCTCGCGGATCCCGTCTTCGGGCGTCTTCATCGCGAGCTGGCCGAGACCGATCAACCGCGTGGGATGCTTGCCGCAATAATCAGCGAGCCAGCGGTTGTAGGCGGCGAAGCACGCGGTCTTGTAGTCGAAGTCCGCGTGGTTGCAGAGCACCATGCCGACGGTCGGGTAGATCACCTCGGCGTGGACGCCGTCCTTGTCCTGCTCCCCCATGCGCGCGTCGGCGTCCCAGCCACCCGGGTGCATGTCGAGGAACTTCACGCCCGTGGTGCGGATTTTTTCCGGCGGCGTGCCGGCGGCGGCGACCAGGCCCATCGGCACCGGCGAGCTCATGCCGTCGACGAAGAACGCGTCGCCGAGCGATTCGCTCCAGCGCATCTGCGGCGCCTTGTCTTTCCACTTCGCGTCGATGTAATCGACGTAAGTGTTCGGCGGCTCGGTGATGTGCGAATCGGCGGAGATGATCACGTCGGCCATGCACGCTCCTCGTTGCGACGCATGTACTCTACTCCGCTTCGCGCGTGTCGCGCGCTCGTACGCACCCGGGGTCTGACCCCGGTGCGTACGAGGGAGCGCGTAGACTCGGCGCTCCTCCAGCGGAGCCCCCTATGTCCGACCTGCTCGCACTCTCCAGCCGCGCGATCGACGAAGGTGCCGGCGACGTCGGCCCGCTGAACCGCATCAACCACGAGCTCTCCGAGCTCGGCGACGGCATCGCGCTGGTCGAGGCGTTCTCGCACGCGGTCGTGTTCCGCACCGACGACGGGCTGCTCGTGTTCGACACCAGTGGCGCCGCGAGCGGGAAGCGTGTGGTGGACGCGATCCGCGGCTGGTCGCGCGAGCGCTTCCACACGTTGGTGTACACGCACGGCCACATCGATCACGTCGGCGGCTGCGGCGCCTTTCTCGCCGACGCTGCGCATGCCGGCGCGCCGCGTCCACGCATCGCGGGCCACGAGAACGTGGCCGCGCGCTTCGACCGTTACGAGCTGACCAACGGGTACAACCTCGCGATCAACGCGCGGCAGTTCCGCGGCCTCGGCCGGCGCGGATACGGCATCGGCGGTGGCGATCACTTCTTGCCCGAGACGAGCGCGAAGCCCGAGGTCACTTACCGCGACGAGCTCGCCTCGAGCGCGGGCGGCACCGAGTTCGTGCTTCGCCACGCGAAAGGCGAGACCGACGACCACAGCTGGGCGTGGCTCCCGCAGCACAAGGCGATCTGCGCGGGCGATTTCTTCATCTGGAACTTCCCCAACGCGGGCAACCCCCAGAAGGTGCAGCGCTATCCGCTCGAATGGGCGGCAGCGCTGCGAGCGATGGCCGGGCAGGGTGCGGAGCTGTTCTTGCCTGCCCACGGGCTCCCGATCGCGGGCGCCGCGCGCATCCGCCGCGTGCTGCTCGAGGTCGCAGGCACGCTCGAGAAGCTCGTCGCCGACGTGCTCGCGCTGATGAATCAGGGTGCGACGCTCGACGACGTGATCCACGGCGTGCGCGTCGATCCGACCCTGCTCGAGCGCCCGTATCTGAAGCCGCTGTATGACGAGCCCGAGTTCGTGGTGCGCAACGTCTGGCGCCTCTACGGCGGCTGGTACGACGGCAACGCCGCGCGCCTGAAGCCCGCACCCGACGCGCAGCTCGCTGCCGAGCTCGCCGCACTCGCGGGCGGGGCAGTGGAGCTCGCGCGCCGCGCGCAGCAGCTCGCGGGGGCGGGTGAGCTGCGCCTCGCCTGCCACCTGATCGAGCTCGCGACGAGCGCGGCGCCCGCGGAGAAGGCGCTGCACGCGACGCGCGCTGCGATCTATCAGCAGCGCCGCGATCGAGAGACCTCGCTGATGGCGAAGGGAATCTTCGGCCACGCGGCCGGCGAGTCGCTCGCGAAGGCGGGAATCGCGGATCCGCACGCGAATCGCTGAGGCTGCGGGCCGCACGTGCGCAGGCGTGTGTCATCGTATCGCGCGCACGCGCGCGCGATCGCCGCGGGCTGCCCAACAACCTCGGAGATCCCACCTTGCGCTTCGGAATCATGTTCGCCAACACCGGCCCGTTCGGTTTGCCGGACCGGCTCGTTCACCTCGCCCAGAAGGCGGAGTCCGTCGGCGTCGAATCGTTGTGGACCGTCGAGCACGTGGTCGTGCCCAAGGGCTACGGCTCGCAGTATCCGTACTCGAAGGACGGCAAGATGCCGGGGCCCGAGGAAATGCCGATCCCCGATCCGCTGATCTGGATGACTTACGCAGCAGCGGTCACGAAGAAAATCAAAGTTGCGACGGGCGTACTGATCCTGCCGCAGCGTCATCCCTTCTACGTGGCGAAGGAACTCGCGACGCTGGATGTGCTCTCCGCGGGGCGCGCGATTCTCGGCGTCGGCATCGGCTGGCTCGAGGAGGAGTTCCGCGGCATCGGCGTGCCATTCAAGGAGCGCGCGCCGCGCACGGAGGAGTCGATCCAGGCGCTGCGCAGCCTGTGGGGTTCGAAGCCGAGCGAGTTCTCAGGCAAGTTCTTCAACTGGGGTCCGGTGGAATCAAACCCGAAGCCCGTTCAGAAGCCCGGAGTGCCGATCGTGATCGGCGGCCACGCACCTGGCGCGGCCAAGCGCGCAGCGCGTTACGGCGACGGCTTCTTTCCGGCGCGCGCGGATCTGCTGCCGAGCCTGCTCGAAGTGCTGGTGAAGGAGTGCAACGAGATCGGCCGCGACCCGACCACGATCGAGATCACGAGCGGTTCGGCACCGACGCTCGACGAGGTGAAGCGGCTCGAAGATCTCGGCGTCACGCGCTTCACGGTCGCGCCTCCGGGCTTCGCGCGCGACGACGTCGAGCGCGGGCTCGACAAGCTCGGCGACGAGTTGATCTCGAAGGCTTAGGCCGTCGCTTCGCGCTCGCGCGTGGCCGCGAGTGCCAGCGGCAGCGCGAGCGCGAGCAGCGCGGCAGAGACGAGCATCGGCGCGCCCGCCCAGCGCGCGTCGATGCTCACGCCGAGCGCGAACGCGCCGTTGAAGAGTGCGGGCGTGAAGACCTGACAACCCGCTCGCACACTCGCGAGTGCGCCTTGCAAGCGGCCCTGCTCGCTGGGCCCGACGGTCTTCGAGAGGATCGTTTGCGCGGCCGCGCTCCAGACGCCCCAGAAGCCGCCGAGCACGATCGCCGCGAACACCACCCACTCCGCCCACGCGAACCCGTAGAGCGCGAACGCGGCGAAGCCCATCGCCATCCCGAAGTAGAGCGCGCGCCTCTCGCCGAGCGCCTTCACGATCGGGCCAATTGCGCCGGCCTGAACGATCACGCTCATCACTCCGACGGAGACCAGCGCGTAGCCGACCATCCGCTGGTCCCAACCGAAGCGCGCGCTTCCGTACAAGAAGAACGTGTGCGGCAGGGAGTCGTGCGCGAGATAGCTCAGCACCGAGACGCCGATCAGCGCCCACACGGCGGGGTATTGGCGGATCAGCAGCGCGGAGCCGATCGGGTTCGCCTTCAGCCACTCGAAGCGCGCGCGGCGTTCGGGCGGCAGCGATTCCGGCAGCACGAACAGCCCATAACAGAAGTTCGCGAGCGTGAGCCCGCCTGCGATCCAGAACGGAAGGCGCGGATCGATGCTGCCGGCTTGGGCTCCGATGAACGGGCCGAGAATGAATCCCACGCCGAATGCGGCGCCGATCGCGCCGAACGCGGCAGCGCGTTTGTCCGGCGGCGTGACGTCCGCGATGTACGCCGACGGCACGCTGATCGAGGCCGAGCACAAGCCCGCGATCGCGCGCCCCGCGAGCATCCACCACAGGTTCGGTGCGAGCGCGATCAGCAGATAGTCGAGGCTGAGGCCGAGCGCGGAGAGCAGGATCACGGGCCTGCGCCCGAAGCGATCCGAGAGCGCACCGAGCACGGGCGCGAAGAAAAACTGGATCACGGCGAACAGCGTGCCGAACACCCCCTGCCACCACGCGGCGTGGGTCGCGCTGCCGCCCGTGAAATCGAGGATCAGCTTCGGGAGCACCGGAATCACGATCCCGAACGCGAGCATGTCGAGCATTACGGTGACGAGGATGAACGGCAGCGCGGGCACGTGGTTTCGAGGCGGCGGGGGCGTGCTCATGGACGGCGCTGGCTCCTCTAGCGAGCATCTTGCCACGAACGGAGGCCCACATGACTCGACTCGATGGCAAGATCGCGCTGATTACAGGAGCCGCGCGCGGCACCGGCGCGGAGGTGGCGCGACTCTTCGTAGAGCGCGGCGCCCAGGTGCTGCTGACGGACGTGCTCGACGAGCGCGGTGCGAGGCTCGCCGCGGAGCTCGGCGCGAGTGCGGCCTATCGGCGGCTCGACGTTCGCAGCCCCGAAGACTGGGCGGCCGCGGTCGCGGAAGCTCGCGCTCGTTTCGGTGCGCCGAACGTGCTCGTGAACAACGCGGCGATTCTCACGGTGGCAGCGATCGACGACACGCCGCCCGAGCGCGCGCGCGAAATATTCGATGTCAACTTGTTGGGGCCACTGCTCGGCATTCAAGCCGTCCTGTCGCCGATGCGCGAGTGCGGTGGCGGCTCGATCGTGAATGTGGCCTCGATCGACGCCCTCGAAGGCGAGGTCGGCGTCGCGGCATACGGCGCGAGCAAGTGGGGCCTGCGCGGGCTCACGAAGTGCGCAGGGCTCGAGCTCGCGCATCTCGGGATCCGCGTGAACACGGTGTGCCCCGCTGGCGGCGGGAAGGAAATGAGCGCGCCGTGGGTCGCGAAGCTGGCCAAGGAAATCAGCAGCGGGCAGCGGCAGGTCGACCTCGCCAGCAGCCCGAGGCAGCCGCTCGGCCGCGAACTCACGTTGCGCGAGATCGCACTCGCGATCGCGTGGCTCGCCTCGGATGAGAGCAGCTTCTGCAACGCGATGGATCTGGCCGTCGATGGTGGCTTCACCGCCGGTCACATCTTTCCCGCCGCGCCGAGGCCCGCGTAGTCGGGGTTCGCTCGGGTATTTACGCGAGATGCCGCCACTAAAATACCTAGGGGCTGCGGGCGCGCGCTGATCGCGCACCCACGCGGACCGAAGAGCCGCCATGCGCACACTGCTGGTGATCGATGATTCACCCACGCAGCGTGCTTCCATTTGCGAGCCGCTCGTCGAGGCGAAACTGTTCGACGCGATCGACGAGGCGGCAGACGGCGGCGCGGGCTTGCGCCTCTTGCTCTCGCGGACCTACACGATGGTGATCTGCGACGTCGAGATGCCGACGCTCGATGGCTCGAAGCTGCTCGTGACGTCGCGCCAGCAAATGAACGGCGGGCCGCCGTTTCTGATGCTCACTGCCGTGCGCGATCCCAAGGTGCGCGTCACCTTGTTACGGGCGGGCGCGCGCGACGTGATGGCAAAGCCGATCGATCCGCTCGAGCTGCTCGCGCGCGTCGAGTTGCACCTCGAGATTGGACGGCTTCAGTCCGAGCTCGCAGAGAAGAACGCTTCGCTCGCGGAGCTCGCCCGCACGGATGAGCTGACGGCACTCCCGAATCGGCGCCGGATCGAGGAAGCGCTGACGCACGAATGGAAGCGCGCCGAGCGTTACGGCCAGCCGCTCTCGGTCGCGATCGCGGACATCGATTTCTTCAAGCGCGTGAACGACGAACACGGGCACGCGGCCGGCGATGAGGTGTTGCGCAGAGTCGCGGCATGCCTCCATCGGCAGGTTCGCGCAACCGACACGATCGGGCGCTGGGGCGGCGAAGAGTTCGTGGCGGTCCTGACCGCACCGGTCGAGGGTGCGGCCGCAGCGGCGGAGCACTGGCGGAGTGAGATCGAGAAGCTCGAAGTCAGCGCTGGCGATGCGCGGATCCGCACGACGGTGAGCGTTGGCGTGGCGGAGCGGAGCGCCTCCATGCGCAAGCCAGCCGACCTCGTCGCCGCAGCGGACGAAGCGCTCTACGCGGCGAAACGCGCGGGGCGAAACCAGGTGCTCTGCGCCGAGCCGCCGCGCGGGGCCTAGCGCGACGAGATTCCGTGCGTGCGCGCGCGCACTGCGCTGTAGGCTGCGCGCGCATGTCGCGCCACGTCCGCTCCCCGATCCCCGTTCAGAGTGCTCGCGCACTGGTGGCATTGCTGCTGACGCTCCTCGCGGGCACGGCGGCGCTTCGCGCCCGGGCACAGCAAGCCGAGGCGACGCTGCGCTTTCTGCGCGATGGCCGCGAGCTTGCCACCCGCGCGCTCCCCGATCTGCTCGCGGGCGGCTCGGCGCGCGAAATCTCGGTGGAGGATCCGTATTACGGCGCAGTGAAGCGATTTCGCGCACTGCCGCTCGCGGCGGTGCTCGCGCGCGGCTTCGGCGCCGACGCGAGCTCGGAGCGTTTCGCGCGCGCAGAGATCTTGCTGCGCGCGCGCGATGGCTACACCCGCACCACGAGCGGCGCACAGCTGCTCACGGAAGGTGCGTTCCTCGCGTTCGCCGACGCCGAGCACCCGACCGGGGGCTTCTTCCCGATCGACCGCCGCCAGGTCGACCCCGCACCGTTCTACCTCGTGTGGCAAGGCGCCGGCCGCAGCGACACGAATCTCTGGCCGTGGCCCTACCAGCTCGCCGAGATCGAGATCGTCGATTTCGCAGCGAAGTTTCCGCACGTGCCGCCGCCGGGAGCCGCTGCGGGCAGCGCCGCGCAGCGCGGCTTTGCGATCTTTCGCGCGAGCTGCATCGCGTGCCACGCGATGAATGGGGAAGGTGGGAAGGTAGGCCCCGAGCTGAACGTGCCGCGCAGCATCGTCGAGTACCGCGATGCCGCGCAGCTGAAGCAGTTCATTCGCGACCCACGCAGCTTTCGGTACTCGAGCATGCCTTCGCATCTGCAGTTGACGGACGCGGACCTGGACGCGCTCGTGGCTTACTTCACCCACATGCGCGCCCACAAGCACGACCCTGGCGCCGGCGTCGGTCACTAGGGCCGCGCCCCGCCGCACACGAAAGGAATTCGCGATGATCGATCTCTATACCGCTCCGACGCCGAATGGCTGGAAGGCCTCCATCACGCTCGAAGAGCTCGGCATGCCGTACAGCGTGCGGCCGATCGACCTCGGCAAGAACGTGCAGAAGGAGCCGTGGTTTCTCGCGATCAACCCGAACGGGCGGATCCCGGCGCTCGTCGACCGCGCGAACGGCGACTTCGCGGTGTTCGAGAGCGGCGCGATCATGCTCTATCTGTGCGACCAGGACGCCAGCGGAAAACTCCTGCCGCGCGATGCGAAGGGCCGCTCGCGGGTCGAGCAGTGGTTGATGTTCCAGATGGGCGGTGTCGGCCCGATGCAAGGTCAAGCCAACGTCTTCTTTCGCTACTTCCCTGAGAAGTTGCCCGGCGCGATCTCGCGCTACCAAAACGAGACGCGTCGCCTTTACGGCGTGCTCGATTCGCAGCTCGCGAAAGGTCCGTACCTCGCTGGCGACTACTCGCTCGCAGACATCGCAAATTATTCTTGGGTGCGCATCCACGAATGGGCGGGCGTCTCGATCGAAGGGCTCGATCACCTGAAGCGCTGGATGGACGAACTCGCCGCGCGCCCCGCCGTGCAGCGCGGCCTGGCAGTCCCCGCGCGCCTCGAGCTCCCAAAGGACGAGAGCGCCGCTGACAAAGTCGCCGAAACGGGCCGAAGCATCCTGCAGCGCTGACGCAAGCGAGCGACTTTCCGCCGAACGCCACGATTACCTCTCGGCGCCCGCGAGCGCCCGAACCCACGCAGCGACGCCAGCGCGGCTCAACGCCGCGCCGGCGTCGGCCTCCCCCAATTAGGGAACCGAGACTCCGACCCCGAGGAGTGCCTTGCGGCCGAGCGGGGGCCGCGGAGCGCAAATCAAGCGG
>JANNKN010000608.1:0-13285 GCA_031396315.1 Deltaproteobacteria bacterium | reverse complement strand
GCCATTGCGCGCAGCAGCCCCCGCTCCGCCGCAAGGCGCGGACGTCGCGACGACCTCGAGCGCACATCACGGCAGAAACTGCCCGACGTTCGCCAGCTTCCTCGGCAGATACTCATCGATCACGTAATTCAGCCCCCACTTCGCAAGCGCCTGCTGCTCCGCGCGCACCCCCATTTGCAACAGGTCGTTCATCGCCTTCTGCCACGGCTTGTGCGCTTTGAAGAACGGGTCGTTCTTGAGTGCGTCGCGGGCGCGCTTGATGTCGACGTCGAGCAGCGGATGCGTCGGCAGCTGGTAGTCGCGGATGTCCTGCGGCGTCACGCCCAAGAAGCGCGCCTGCGGAACGCAGAAGAACTGCGAGAGATGGGCAGCGTTGCCCGAGCCGACCTTGAGCGTGCGGTAGATGTTCGAGATGCCGTAGGGATCGCAGTCGACGAACGCGTAGACGGGGATCTTGGATTCGTCCGAAAGCTTGCGAATGAAGCGGCGCGTGGCGCGCGTCGGCACGCCGGCGAGCGAGACGAGGATGCAGTCCGCCGTCTGCCAGAACTTGTGGCTCTGCAGGCGCTGGAAGACGCCGCCCGTCTCGATCGCGAGGATGAACTTCGCGTCGGTTTCGAAGGAGAGATGCTCGACGGTCGACGGGATCGAATATGCGCCGCTGCCGAAGCGCGTGCAGTCGATGCGCTCGACCTCGCCGGTTTCGCGATCGGGGTCGAGCACGACGAGATTGCCCGCGACGGCGCCGCCATGTTCGTCCGGGATGAAACGCAGTTGCTCGCGCGACAGCCCCCGCACCGAGAACATCGCCTCGATGTCGTCCATCACCGCGTCGCTCTCGTTCTGCTCGTCGAAGCGCGCATCGTCCCAGTTCTTCGATTGATAATAAGCATCGCGCTTGGTGGCGAAGTCGTTCGTCTCCACCAGCGTCTTCGAGAGCCCCATCATGCGCAGCGTCTGCGCAAAACTTTTGACGGTGTTCACGGTGAGCGCGCGGACTTTTTTCTGGCCGCCGATCTCGAAGTAGCCCTTCTTCTCGGCGTACTTCACGTTCGCGAGCGAGCGGATCGGAAACGCCATGTCGGGCTTGCCGCGCTTGTTCACTTGTTGGTGAACACCCGATGCGCTGTCGCGAATCGCGCCGAGCGTGACGTCGTCGAGCGCGGAGTTCTTGCGGCGCACCCCCTCGGCACGCTTGGACGCGTCCGTGTCGCTCGCGCTCGTCGCCTTCTTCTTCGCGGCGCCCGCAGTCTTCGTCTTCTTCGCCGCCATCAGGCTCCCCGGTTCTTCTCGAGCAACAGCGTGAGGTTCTCGACGACCTTCGCGCGCTCCTTGTCGTCGAAGCCGAGGATCTCCTGCAAGCCGATCGCGACCTGCGGGAGATACTTGTCGATGTAAGAGCGCTTCTTTGCCTCGTCGGCCTCGCGGCGGCGCTTGCGAATGAAGATCGCGACTTGTCGGCCACATTCCTGCAGCGCGAGCCGCATCTCCTTCACGATTTCGTCGTAGTGCGCAATCGCCTCTTTGCTCTCGGAGGTGAACGGCACCCACACGCTCGCGATGTGAATCATCAGCAGCATCGGGCCGATCGGTAGCGCGCCCTTCGGCTGTTGCATCTGATACGAGCGCCAATCCGTACTGATTACGGCGCGCGTCGCCGCGCAGGCGCCCTGCTGATATTGGAGCGGCACGCGGTTCGCGTAGCGGTAGAGGGTGATCGTCTCCTCGGCGGATTGGTCGCCGCCGTAAGCGAGGCCGGCCTCGATCAAGAACGGATTGCCGCGATACACGACCGGCTTGCGCGTCACCGTCGCGTAAAAGTCGGCCTTCACTTCCTGCCGCAGCGCGCGTCCGATCAGTTGCTCGCCGATCGGCGCGATGCAGTCGGTCGGCGGCGCCATGATCTTGGTCGCGATGATCGCGCGATGGACCTTCTCCGCTTCGTCGCGCGTGATCTCGCTAGGCCGGCGAGTGGCCTTCACATGCGCCCTCTCGCAGATCTCGTCCGCGAGCCTCCCGCTGACGCGCGAGAAATCGTTCTGCAAGCAGCCGCGCAGGTTGCGCGCCTCGGTGTCGCGAAACATCTGCATCAGAACGCCGAGCTCGACGCCATACGGGTGCGGTTTGATCTCCGCGGTCTCGGGCGGCAGTTCCCGGGTGACGCGGTCGAACAAGACGACGCCGTTCGTCTTGTCGGGGCCCGGTGGCAGGTATTCGAGCCGCGCGTGCGGGTTTGCGAGCGCAATCTGGCGGATGTAAGCCTCGACCGACTGCTTGCCGCCGCGATAGGCGCCCTCGAGCTCGATCTCGACTCGGGTGCCGTGCGCGTGGTGCCACTCGACCGTCTCCTCGCGCGTCACACGCGGGTCGTTCGTCTTCGTGTCGATCACCAACTCGAACAGGTTCGCGGGCTTCTTGTCGCCGGTTCGCGTGATGATGCGAACGGGCTTCCCGGTCGTCAGGAGCCCGTACATGCCCGCAGCGCTGATGCCGATGCCCTGCTGGCCACGGCTCTGGCGCAGGCGGTGGAACTTCGAGCCGTAGAGCAGCCGCCCGAAGATCTTCGGCACCTGTTGCTTCACGATGCCAGGCCCGTTGTCCTCGATCGCGACGCGGAAGCGAGTCTCCTCGAGCTGCACGATCTCGACGCGGATGTCCGGCGCGATGCCGGCCTCTTCACACGCGTCGAGCGAGTTGTCGACCGCTTCCTTCACCGTCGTGAGCAGCGCCTTCGCCGGATTGTCGAAGCCGAGCAGGTGCCGGTTCTTGGCGAAGAACTCCGACACCGAGATGTCGCGTTGCTTCTTCGCCATGTCGGCGGCGGTCGCGTTGTTGCGCGCCTTGGGCGCACGGCGGCGGCCCGCGCGATCGTCGCTGCCGGTCTCCACGTCGTCCGCCGCCTTGGACGCGCTCGCGCTGACGACGACCTCGGCGGCCGTCTCCCGCTCACTCGCGGCTTCGCCCACCGCGGCCGGCGCAAACAAGCTCCCTTGCCGGTTCATCTCCCGGTTCCCCCCAACCGTGCATGATGCTGACCACGGCCAACGAGGCAAGGCTTCGCATCACATTGTGAGCGGGAGTGCTCTCGCACCGCGAAACCTCGAGAGTCGACCGAGCAACAGAGCGCGCTGCGACGCCGAGCTCGGCTCAACGCCGCGCTCGGCGTCGCCATTCCCCAATAAGTGTGCTTGACGCTTCTCCCCTCCGACCCGACGAGCGCGTTGCGGCGGGCTGGGGGCGGCGGAGCGCAAATCAAGCGGAGCGAGGCCCCGCGAGAATGCGCGCGCGAAGCGCAGTGCATCGCGGCCAGTCTGCACAGCCGCAGTTCCCGCCGAGGGCCGAGTGAGCCATTGCGCGCAGCCGCCCCCAGCCCGCCGCAACGCGCGGGGCGCCGAGGCAACAGCCTGAGTGCCTTGGCCGGGAAACCCGTCAGGCCAGCGCGATCTTCTGCCCGCGGAAGTTCCCGATCAGCCGTACACGGCCGCTGCGGAGTAGCTCGACCACGGTGGACACCACTTCGCGATCGTCTTCGGTCAACTCGCCGAGCGTCGTCACGAGCTCGAGCAGCGTGGTCTCGACGACGGCTTCGGGGCCCGCCCCCTCGAGAGCCTGGGTTCGCAACACAGCAGCAGAAGTCCGCACCATCGTGTCCTCCACTCCAATGCAGACTGTGATGCACCGCGCATGCCATCTGTTCAGCCCCCCGGCGCGGGCTCGGCGCGGAGCGAAACGGAGTTCGTAACCTCGCGATCGAATGCAGCTTTCTCCGCCGCTCGGCTGCCGCATGCGCTGCGCGCCCGGTGACGGTTTTCGGGCGCTGAGGCCGAATTTCGACACTGCGAGGACGACGGGCGTTCGCGGCGCTCAGGCCGGCGCGCCACCAGTTCCGGGCGCTGCGCCGCGCAGGCTGACCGCCTCGGCCAGGGCGCTCGGCCCCACGCGCGCGTCGCCGGCGAGGTCAGCGATCGTGCGCGCGACTCGGAGCACGCGATGTGCGGCGCGCGCACTCAACCCGAACTTATCGACGGCACGGCCGAGCAGTGCGCGCGCTTCGGGCGTCGCGGCCACGAACTCGTGCAGCGCGCTCGCGGGAATCTCGCTGTTGGTCGCGACGCACAGCGGCTCGAGGCGCTGCGCCTGCCGCTCGCGCGAGCGCAACACGCGCGAGCGCACCGTTACGCTCGGCTCGGCGCCGGCCGGTGCGTCGAGATCGCGGAACGGAACTGGGCGCACGGCGACATGCAGATCGATGCGATCGAGCAGCGGCCCTGATAGGCGCGCCTCGTAGCGCGCGAGCGCGCCGTCATCGCAGCGGCAGTCGCGCACGCCACTCTTGTGCCAGCCGCACGCACACGGATTGCACGCCGCAATCAGCAGGAACTGTGCGGGCAGCGTGACGCGCAGCTGAGCGCGCGAGATCACGATCACGCCTTCCTCGAGCACTTGCCGCAACGACTCGAGACAGCGCCGCTCGAACTCCGGCAGCTCATCGAGGAACAGCACACCGCGGTGTGCGAGCGTGGCTTCGCCCGGCAGCGGCGGGCTCCCGCCCCCGAGCAGGCCCGCTCGGCTTGCGGAATGATGCGGCGCGCGAAAGGGGCGCACGCGCGTCACCGGCGTATCGGGCCCGAGGGCTCCGGCGACGCTGCGAATGCGCGCGACCTCGAGCGCCTCGTCGATGCGCAGCGGCGGCAGAATTCCGGGCAGCGCGCGGGCGAGCAGCGTTTTTCCCGCACCGGGGGCGCCGCGCAATAACAACCCGTGTGCGCCCGCGGCCGCAATCTCGAGCGCGCGCTTGGCTTGCGCCTGTCCGCGGATCGAGGCGAGATCGGGATCGCACGGAAATTCCGTGCTCGCGATCTCGGCCTTGGCAAACTGCAACTCGTGCGCGCCGTGTAACCACGCGAGCACGTCGGCGAGCGACTCCGCGATGCGCGGCGCGGCGTGCTCCGCGAGCCCGGCTTCTGGGCCGTTGGCCGCGGGCACGACGATGCGCGTGCAGCCCGCGTTCGCGAGCGCGAGCGTTTGCGCGAGCGCGCCGCGTACCGAGCGGATGCGGCCATCGAGCGCGAGCTCACCGACCAGCCCGAGCCCGTGCAGCGATTCCCAGGGCACCGCTCCCGCGGCCGCGAGCACACCGACGGCGATCGGCAGATCGAGGCCCGCGCCTGATTTGCGGAGCGATGCGGGCGCGAGGTTCACGGTGATGCGCCGATTCGGGAAGCGTTGCCCGACGGCGGCAATCGCGGCGCGAACCCGCGCAGCACTCTCCCGCACCGCCGCCTCCGGCAAGCCGACGATGTCGACTCTCGGAAGCTGCGAGCTGATGCGCACTTCGACTTCGACGGGCACACCGTCGACGCCGACCAGCGCGCCGCCGAGCACACGCGGCACCCGAACGGCTACGCCGTCATCGTCGTCGTCTGCGCTCGCTTCCGAGATCGCGAACGTGAGGTCGGCTTCGTCGAGTTCGCTCGGAGCAGTGGGGTTGGCCACGAGGAGTCGCCAACGGGACCGCGGGGTGAGCGGCGAAGGGCCGAAGGCAGGGCCCGCTTTCGCGAACCCTGCCTTCCACCCTTGAGAAGCCCCGCCAGGGATGGGGCATCTGCTTCATGAGTGGTCCGGCGTGGGGGAAAGTGTCACGCCTGCAGCATGAATCTGAATGTGCGCGGCTACGTTCGCGCGCGTGGCTGTGAGCTGGCGAAAGATCGATCCGCGATTGTCGTTGTGTACCGCCCTCGCGGCGTTCGGAGTTGCCGGTTGCGGAGGCGCACCGACGGTGGCGCTGCCGGCGGAGCCCAGCGCAGCGCCGGCAGATGCTGCGCACTTCAGCGTGGAGCGCTTCGACGCGAACCTGCGTGCGCTCGTCGCACTGGGCGCGCGCACCGATGGAAGCGAAGCGCTCGCGAGCGCGCGTCGATGGGCGGAGGCGAACGTTCCAGCGACGCAAGCGACCGCACGCGTCGTGCTCTCCGCACCGGTCGCGACGAGCGAGCTCGACGGCGACGCACTGGTGCAAGAAAGCTCGGGCGCCGCGTTCGTAGTCGAGGTCGCGCGCGCGGCCGCGGCGCGCGGTGAGGCGGTCGGCGTCGCGCTGGAGGCAGGCCCGATTTCCCCCACTTCGCCAATCGCCAACGCCGAGCTCGTCGTCTACGTGCGGCGCGCCTGCGGGTTGCCGTTGCGCCGTGACTTGCTGTCGCATCGCGTGCTGCGTGAGCGCTTCTTCCGAATCGCGACGGCACCGGCCGCAGGCTTCGAGCACACGCCTGCGCCGCATGTGGCGCTTCTCGCCGCTGGCGCGAAGCGCGTGGTCGCGCTCGACGCCTTCGCGGGCTCGGGCGACGCGTGTCACCCTGGGGCCTTTGGAGACGCGCTGCTCCGCTTCGTGAGCGACGCCACGGCGCTGCTCGCGCGTGGGCGCTCGAATTCTTCGGCCCCAACTGCGTCTCAAGGGCCATCGAAGGCGCCAAGCGCGCCGTGAAAGGGAGAATATGAAGCGCTCATTCTGCTGGACCGGGGTAACGCTCGGTCTCGTCGCTGCGACCAGCATGCTCGCGAGTTGCGCGACCCAGACGGGCACCGTGCTCGACGACAAGCGCGCCCAGGGCGCGCTCATCGGCGCCGCCGCTGGCGCCGCGACGGGCGCCGCCGCGTCACACAACAACGCCAAGGGCGCGGGCATCGGTGCGCTGGTCGGCGCACTCGCGGGTGCGGGCGTCGGCCACTACCTCGAGAACAAGGAGCGCGCGGCGCAGGAGCTCGACGCGATCCCGGATGCGAATGTCGAGATCCAGGGCGACTCCGTGGTCGTCTCGTTCGCAGGCGAGGTGATGTTCGATTCGGGCTCCCGCAACCTCTCGCCCGGTGCGCTCGCGCGGCTCGACTCGGTCGCTGGGACGATCAACCGCTACCCCGATGCGGATTTGATCGTGAAGGGACACACCGATTCGCTCGGCCCCGAGGACGCGAACATGCGGCTCTCCGAGGACCGTGCGGTGATGGTGAAGAACCAGCTCGTGCAAAAGGGCGTTGCTGGGGACCGCATCACGACGCTCGGCTTTGGCGAGAGCCAGCCGCTCGTGACGAACGCGACGCCTGAAGGCCGCGCGCAGAATCGCCGCGTAGAGCTCGAGCTGCGGCCGTCGCAGCGCGTACGCGAGGCGGGCTACTGAAGCGCGCGGGATGCGAAGGCGAATGAAAATGCCCCGCTGTGCGCGGCTCGCCGCCGCCGCAGCGGGGCTGCTCGTCGCGAACGCTGCCGCGCTCGCCGAGTCGCCGGTGGAGCTGCGCCTCGAGTCGCCGATGCCGGGCGCGCGCGTCGAGGGTTTCGTACACCAGGCGCGCATCTCGGGCAGCGCTTTCGCCGACGCCGCGGACCCGCAGTCGTTCGATGTGATGCTGGTCGTCGACGTCTCGCATTCGACGCGCGCGGCGAGCGGCGGCGACATCGATGGCGACGGCGTGGTCGGCGTCGACCCGATCGCCGAGGGCTTGATCGGCATGTTCCCCGACGACGTGCGCAGCACGGATCTCGAGGACACGATCCTGCGCGCGCAGGTACGTGCCGCACTCGCGCTGCTCGACGATCTCGATTCGCGCCGGGTACGTGTCGGCGTGATCACGTTCTCGGGCGAAGTCGACCCCGGCACGGGCAGGCGCCTCTCCGATGCGCAGCAAGACGCGCACGTCGAGATCGCGCTGACCAACGATTATTCCGCCGTGCGCTCTGCGCTCGCCGGTGTGATCGCGCGCGGGCCGCATGGTGCGACGAACTTCGGCGCGGGCATCGTGCTCGCGGTCAGCGAGCTGAGCGGACTGAGCGGCGCGCGCAGCCTGCCGCGCAGCGGCGCCCAAAAGGTCGTGCTGTTCCTGACGGATGGGTTGCCGACGTTTCCGATCGGCAAGGGCACCGTCGTCGACGCCGGCGACGAGGAATTCGCATTGCGCGCGGCCGAGCTCGCGAACGTGGCGGGCATTTCGGTCAACACCTACGCGCTCGGGCCCGAGGCGCTGAAGTACAATCGCGTGACGACGGAGATCGCGCGCGTGACCGGCGGCGTCTACACGCCGGTGCAGAGCCCCGACGACGTGATCGCGCTGCTCTCGGGCACCACGTTCTCGGACGTCGAGGACGTCGTGTTCACGAATCTCACGACCGGCGATTTCTCGACCGACGTGCGGCTCGCGCCCGACGGCACGTTCGCGGGCTACGTGCCCGTGCGCGAAGGCCGCAACCGCGTGCGCATCGTGGCGCTCGCGAGCGACGGCACCCGCGGCGAGCTCGAGCTGGAGCTCGATTTCGCGCTCAGCCAGGTCGGGTCGCGCGACAACCTCGGCGAGCTAGAGCGCATTCGGCGCCAGAACCGCGAGCTCGAGATCAAGCGGCGCAGCCTCGAGATCGAGACGTTTCGCGCGCAGCAGCGGCGCAACCTCGAAATTCGCGTGCGCGGGGAAGACGAGAAAAAGGAAGAGACGCTGGAAGCTCCCGCGTCCTAGGCCGCAAGCGAAGCGCGCAGCCCGAGCGTTTCGCGAGGGCGAGAGCGCGAAGCGCTCCTACGCGCCGTCCGCGGCGCGCACAGCGAGCCGCAGGCGAGCGAAGTAACGAGCGGGAACGCGAACCTCGAGCCCACGAATTGCCGCCAACGCCACTACAGAGGCGTAAGCCCCGCGTCGTTGATCTGGCGCTGCTTCAGCTTGCCCTTCTCGTAGACCGACTTCACGTCGACCTTCCCGTCCTGATTCTTGTCTTCCTCGCGCAGCGCGAGCAGTGAGCGCCCGGACGCGATGTCGTAGGTCTCGAACGTGTCGCGCTTGCCATCGCCATTCGCGTCGCGTTCGATGCGCGAGATCAGATCGTTCTGATAAGCCGTCCACGCGTCCGTCTTTCCGTCGTAGTCCTGGTCTTCCTCGGCGTGGTCGAGCTTCTTGGCTTTGTAGAAGACGAAGCGATCGATCTTGGCGTCGGCGTTCGTATCGTGCCGCTCCTCCGCGAGCGTGCCGTCCTGGAAGATGAAGAAGGCATCGCGGGCGCCGTTCGCGTCGCGATCGATCTCGCGCGCGCTCATCCGGCCATCCTTCCCGTACAGCTGCCACTCGTCGGGCTTGCCATCGCCGTCGTTGTCCTGCTCGATGCGCGCGATCGCAGCGGCGTCGTAGATCGTCCACTCGTCGATGTCGCCGTCGTAGTCGCGATCCGCTTCTTTGCGCAGGATCGAGCCGGTCGTCTCGTCGTGGTACCGGATCTCTTCGGGCGCGCCGTCGCGATCCGCGTCGAGGGCGCGTACGAGCACGGCGAGCTCGCGCGTGTTGCCCCAAGCGCCGACCGCGATCTTGCGGTGCTCCTCGTCGAAGATCGCCGCAGGCAGCTCTTTCTCGACGGGTGCAACCGGCGCGTCGCGAGCGTCCGCGACGACCGCGCCGTGGCCATCCGCCTGCTGGCGCGCCACCGCTTCGATTTGCTCGGTCTGCTCGATCTGCTCGAGCAGTTCTTCTTGCCGCTCGAGCTCGCCAGCGATCTCTTCCTCGAGCTCGCCTTGACGCTGACCCTCGCGTTCGATCTCGCGCTCCATCTCTTCTTCGCGGCCGCGCTCCCCGCCGGGCAAGCCGCCGCTGCCGCCTCCCCCAAGCGGCGACTCGCCGGTCACGGCGCCATAGATCATGGATGCGACGCCGCCGACCGCGGCGCCGATCGGGCCTGCCTGTGCACCCACGATCGCGCCGACGAGCATGCCCTGCGTCGCAGCCTTGGCGCGATCGCCGACCGTCACGCGCTGGTGCTGTTGTTGGGGATCGTTCGTATCGACATCGTCTTCGGGGAGGCCCGAGGTCGGGTCGTCGGGATCCGCAGAGGCCGGAGGGCTCGAAACGGGCGGCCGTTTGCTCGCCTGCTGCGCACTGCCCCCCGTCGCGCAGCCGACGGTTCCGGCGACGGTGACGCACAGGAGCACGGCGAGCGCTCGCATCGGATGGCCCTTTCTGATCGAAGCTGTGGGTGGGTGGCCACGCGAACTCGACAAGCTACGAGGCGATCCTACTCCCGGGCCCGAAGCCAGCCAATCGGAGTTCGCGCGCCGCCCGTTCGGAGGAACCCATCGGCAGCAAGGAAGGTGCGCTCGATGTGCAGATTCGGGTACGCGCTGGCACCGACCGCCGCGAACGGGTGTCGATCGGCCGCGCTGACGGCCGCGGTCCAGGCATATCGCACGAGTCGTGACACTCGCGGGTCGAAAGCGGCCACTTTCCAAGGCGAAACCTAATACAACCTCTTGATCCCGCGGGGAACGTCCAGTAAATTGCTGGCCTCCTCGCGAGAGCGGCCCCCGCCGCACAAAGGCCCCCGCCGATGTGCACCCTCATCGCCCTCCATCGCTGCTTCCCGAGCGCTCACCTTCTGGTCGCGGCGAATCGGGACGAATTTCACGCGCGACCCGCGACGGGGCCGCGCGTCCACGCTTGGCACGGTCGCCGCGTGATCGCGCCGATCGACGAGCGTGCCGGCGGCACCTGGCTCGGTTTGAATGACGCGGGCGTATTCGTCGCCCTCACCAATCGTCCGACGCAGAGCCTCGACGCGGCGCGTCGTTCGCGCGGCCTGCTGGTCGCCGACGCGCTTGGGCACGGCTCGGCGGGGAGGGCCGCTGAAGCTGCGCTCCAGCTCGCAGCCAACGCCTACAACCCTTTCAACTTGTTCATCGCGGATGCCGAGCACGCGTTCGCGGTCGTGTACGAGGAGAAAGCGCGGGTTCGAGTGCTGGCTCCCGGCGCGCACGTGATCGGCAACGCGGACCCAAACGACGCGAAGGTGCCGAAGATCGCACGCCTGCTCGGTGAGGCGGAGCGCATCGCGGGCGAGCCGGAGCACGCGGCGCTCGACTCGCTCGCCGCACTCTGCCGCTCCCACGAGGCGCGCGGCGAGAACGCGCTCGAGCGCGCGTGCATCCACACGGCCGACTATGGGACACGCAGCTCCACCGTGCTGCGGCGCGGTGCGCAACGGGAGGCGGACGTTCTCCGCTTTGCAAGCGGCGCGCCCTGCCAGACACCCTACGAAGATTTGACCCCGCTTTTGCGCGCGCTCGACTGACGAGCCGGCGCGCACAGGGCACACGACGAGGTACGCAGCGTGAGACGAATCGGCAGCAACATCCGCAAGCAGAGCACTGAGGCGAAAGCGAATCGCCTGGCGCGGAACATCATCCGCTACACGGCGGATGAGAAGCCCAAGAACGAGTACCCGAAGCGGATCGTCTCGCCGCCGGCGGCGAAGGACTGCTGCACCGACGAGAACCGCGTCGTCGTCGGGCAGGTGAAGGAAGTCGAGGGCTTCAAGTTCTGTTACAAGATTTGCGACACCTGCGGCCACGCGGTCCGGTACTTCTACCCCGCCGCCGAGGGTACGAGCGACGCGGTGAAGAGCTAC
This sequence comes from Deltaproteobacteria bacterium, assembly GCA_031396315.1. GTDB lineage: Bacteria > Myxococcota_A > UBA9160 > UBA9160 > UBA6930 > VGRF01. The sequence goes on along the minus strand of JANNKN010000608.1, from coordinate 1,866 downwards.
CGGTCGTGGAAGAAGTACATGGTGCAGTGATTCGCGGCGCCCGCTGAACCGGGCGCGGCGAACCCGAGAAGGTGTGAATGGCGACGAGAGATCCGCGCGACGAGGCGCGAGCGTCGCAAGGCCCGCTCGAGCGGGCTGAGTCGTACCTCGAGGGGCTCATCAACCTCGAGCGCTCGGCGAGCTTCGCCGGCGCGCGGCTCTCGCTCGCGCCGGTCGAAGCGCTGCTCGCGCGGCTCGGCAACCCGGAGCGCGGGCTGCGTGTGCTGCACATCGCAGGCTCGAAGGGCAAAGGCTCGACGGCGCTCTTGTCCGAGGCCTTGTTATTGGCCGCAGGCCTGCGCGTCGGGACGTTCACCTCGCCGCACCTCGAGCGCTGGACGGAGCGCTTTCGCATCGATGGCCGCGAGGTCGAAGGCGAGCGGCTCGCAGACGCCGTCGAGCGTTTGCGGCCCGCGGTCGATGCGCTGCGCGGGGGCTCCGATCCGCCGAGCTTCTTCGACGCGACCACCGCGGCTGCGTTGCTCCTGTTCGCGGAAGCGAAGCTCGACGTCGCGATTCTCGAGGTCGGCCTTGGCGGCAGGCTCGACTCGACCAACGCCGTGACTCCCGCGGTCACCTGCATCACGACGATCGAGCTCGAGCACACAGAGAAGCTCGGCACGACACTCGCCGCGATTGCGGGCGAGAAAGCGGGCATCGCGAAGCGAGCTACGCCACTTGTTACGGGTGCGCTCGCACCCGAAGCCGCCGCGGTGGCGGCGCAGCGCGCGCATGAAGTGGGGGCACCACTCGCTCGGCTCGGCGACGAGTTCTCGGCGCGCGTGCTGAGCGAGTCGCTCGACGCAACCCGCGTTCGTTTCGAGGAAGGCGACTTCGCCTGCGAGTTCACGCTCGGCGTGCCGGGGAGTCATCAGGCGGCGAACGCGGCGCTCGCGCTCGCGTGTGTGCGGCGTCTTCGGGTGGTGGACGACGTAACGCTTGCGCGCGCCGCGCAGCAGGCCTTCGCGCATCCGCAGTTGCCCGGCCGCATCGAGATCGTCTCGCGCGCGCCCTGGATCGTGATCGACGGAGCGCACACCGAGGAATCCGCGAAGGCGCTCGCGCGCGTGCTCGCGCAGATCCCGCGTCGCTCGGCGCACCTCGTCGTCTCGATCTCCGCAGGCAAGGCGCTCGCCGCGATCTGCGCCGCGCTCGCACCGCACGCAGATCGCGTCACCGTCACGCGCGCCGAGCCGATTCGCTCGCTCACACCCGCCGAAGTGGCCGACGCAATGCGCGCCGCCGCGCCCGGCCTCGAACTGCGCATCGTCCCCAACCCTCACCTCGCGCTACGCGCCGCCCGCGAAAGCACGACACCCGCCGACCTACTCGTCGCCACCGGCTCCTTCTACCTCGCCGGCATCGCGCGCAGCGTGCTGCGGCCCTGATCCCGGCCCCACCCAGCCACGCAGCGAGATCACGTCCGCTCGACCTCGATGACGCGCCAGCTCGATGCAACTCGCGCGAGGCCGCAAGCGAAGCGCGCAGCGAGGCGAAGTCTTCGGAGCCGAGCGGAGTCAACAAGGAAGACTTCGGATTGCACGGCCCTGCGCGCGATCCGAAGCACGCAGCGAGGCGGAGTCCCCGACGCCGAGCGAAGTAAACCAGGGCGCTTCGCTTTGCGCGCAGCGATGTCGGCACCAAGGTGCGGACCAGATCTTGGCCGCGCCCAGCCACGCAGTGCGATCGCGTTGGATCGACCTCGAGGACGCGGACCCTCGAAGCCATCCCGCGAGAAGCAAGCGAAGCGCGCAGCGAGGCGGAGTCCTCGACGCCGAGCGAAGTAAACCAGGGCGCTTCGCTTTGCGCGCAGCGATGTCGGCACCA